>NZ_JBINJD010000120.1:0-15111 GCF_043951915.1 Alienimonas sp. DA493
CGTCCGGGACGCTCCCCGAGCCGTCCGAAGACGCCGGCTTCACGGTCGGCGGCCGGCGGTTCGCCAGTCGGTACGTGCTGGCCCCGCTGGCGGGGTACACGCACCTCGCCTTCCGCACGGCGATTCGAGAATTGGGGGGGCTGGGGCTGGCGACGACGGACCTTGTGCTCGCCTCGCACCTGCTGGAACAGACCAAGAAGAGCCGCGACCTGCTGAAGACCTCGCCGGCCGATCGGCCGCTGAGCGTGCAAATCTTCGGCTCCTCCGCCGCCCAGATGGCCGACGCGGCCCGTTGGCTGGAGGACCACGGCCGCGAGGGCGTGGACCTCAACATGGGCTGCCCGATGGCCAAGCTGACCGGCTCCGGCGGCGGGGCCCGGCTGATGTGCGACGCCGGCGGGGCCGTCGCCCTCGTCAAAGAGGTGGTGGAGGCCGTCTCGATCCCGGTGACGGTCAAGCTGCGGCTGGGTTGGGACCGGGAGAATCAAACCGCCCCGGCGCTCAGCCGGGCCTTCGCGGAGATCGGCGCTGCGGGGATCACGGTGCACGGCCGGACCCGCAGCCAGGGCTTCCGCGGGACGGTGAGCCTCGGCGGCATCGCCGCGGTCGTGGAGGCGGTCGACGGCCTCGTGCCCGTGGTGGGGAACGGCGACGTGCGGGTTCCCGCCGACGCGGAACGGATGCGGGCCGAAACCGGCTGCGACGCCGTCGCCATCGGCCGCGGCGCCCTGGCGGACCCGTGGATCTTCCGTCGCCTCGCCGACCGCACCGCCGGCCGGCCGGAACGGCTCCCCACCGACGACGAGAAGCTCGCCTTCCTGCGTCGGCACTTCGGGCTGATGCTCGAGGACCGCGGGGAGTACGCCTGCGTGCTGTTCCGCAAGTTCGCCGCCTGGTACGGGGCGGTGCTGGGCGTGCCGGAGGACCTGGAGGACAAGCTCCGCCGGTTCGAAACCCCCGCGGCGTTCGACGCCATCTGCGAGGAGTTGGAAGGCCGCATCGGCGAACGGATCAGCGACGTGCCGACCGCTTTCGTGCGGGTCCCCAACGGGCCGGTGGAGCGGTGGTGAAGGCGTTCGCCGGCCGCAAAGTCTCGCCCACCGCTTCAGCCGGTCGGGAACAGGGGCCGACACTGAGGAGGTGAGCCGTCTCCTCGCCGCCGCCCTCTGCGCCTCGCTCGGCCTGCTGCCGACCGGCTGCACGCATCGACAGCTGGTCGAGAGCACGACCCTGACGGCCGGCACCGTGGTGGATATTCAGTACCGCACGGTGCTGAACAACCTCGCCCGAATGCACCGCAACCCCTGCGATCTGCCCAGCCACATCGATCTGGCGGACGGCGTGGTGCAGGTCTCCGACGAAGCCAGCTTCGGCCGGGCCGGCGGGTTCGATTGGGCGGACGTCCCCGGCGCCGGCGGGTTCGGCATCGACCGTTACGGCCCCGCCTTCGGCCGCCAAGTGAGCGAGCAGTGGGGCGCCGACGCGACGACGGACCCGCAGCGGCTGGTCGATTTGCAGGACCTTTACCGGGCCGCAATGGGCCTGCCGCCGCTCCCCCCGCCGACCGCAATCGCCCTGCTGCGCAAGGAGGACGAACGCAGCGGCCGGAACATCGATTCCAGCCCGGTGAGGGGAACTGAAGTGGACGCCCTCGCCGCCCCCTCCGAGGGCGACGACGACGGCTCGTCCGGCGGCGGATCGGGCGGTTCCTCTTCGAGCGGCGCCTCCCCCGGGCCGCGGCGGGTGCCGATCGAGGTGCTGCTCTCGGACGTGCCCCCGCCGGGCTGGTACGGGGTCGGCGGCAAACAGGACGTGCCGAAGTGCGCCTGCCACGTCGGCCGCTGCGGGGACACCTACGTCTGGGTGACGCCCGACGGTCTGCCGAGCCTCAGCCGGTTCACCGTGACGGCGCTGGCCGTGGTGAAGTTCAAACCCGGCCCCGCCTCCGGCGACAGCGGTCTGGCCGTCACGCCGTAGCGTCGAGCGGGACGCGCCGCCTCACGGCGACGGCGAACCGGGGGCGCTACTCGCCGGCGATCGTGCCTTCCTCGGGGCTGCTCGCGGTGGCGTAGAGCTTTTTGGGGATGCGGCCGGCCTTGAAGCCCAGCCGGCCGGCGATGCAGGCGTGCCGCATGGCGTGGGCCATCGCCAGCGGGTCGCTCGCCCCGGCGATGCCGGTGTTCAGCAGCACGCCGTCGCAGCCGAGTTCCATCGCGATCGCCACGTCGCTGGGGGTGCCCACGCCGGCGTCGCAGATTACCGGGTAGTCCGGATCGTTCTCCTTCAGGTACTCCAGGCAGATGCGGAGGTTGTTGGGGTTCAGCACGCCCTGACCGCTGCCGATCGGCGAACCGGCGGGCATCACGCTGGTCGCCCCGGCGTCCTTGAGTCGCTTCGCCGTGACGGGGTCGTCGGTCGTGTAGCAGAGGACCTTGAAGCCGTCCGCGACGAGTTGCTCCGTGGCCTCCAGAGTGCCCAGCGGGTCGGGCAGGAGGGTCTTCTTGTCGGCGAGGACCTCGATCTTCACCCACTCCGCCCCGGGGTTCTCCAGCCCGTCGAGAATCTCCCGCCCCAGCCGGGCCACCCGCACGGCGTCCTCCGCGGAGAAGCAGCCGGCCGTGTTGGGGAGGATCGTGTACCGGGACAGATCGAGGTAATCCAACAGGCTCTTGCCGGCGCTGTCGATCAGCCGTTCGCGGCGGACGGCGACGGTGACGACCTCCGCCCCGCTGGCGTCCAGACAGGCGACCATCTGTTCCGGCGAGGCGTACTTGCCGGTGCCGACGATCAATCGGCCGGAGAGCGTGTGCGAACCGAGTTGCAGCGGGTCGGACGGGGGCGAAACGGGGGCGGGCGCGGCGTTCATTCCCGGATCATAAGGATTGAAGCCGCGACCGTTAGGGAGCGTCCCTCCGCGACCGCGAACCGACTGCGACGCTCCCAAACGGTCGCGGCTCCAACGTCTGTGCCGCCTCTCACCCGCCGCCGACGAGGGTGACGATCTCGATGCGGTCGCCGCTGCAAAGCGGCGTGTCCGCGTGCTGACGGCGGGGGACCAATTCGCGGTTCCGCTCCACGGCGCTGCCGCGGGCGGGGACGCCCAGTTCTTCCAGCAACCCGGCCACGGTGAGGCCGGCCGGCAGTTCGCGGGGCTCCCCGTTGACGGTCAGCGAGAGCGGGACGTCCGGGGCGGCGTTCGTCGGGGGGGCGCTCATACGTCGGTTCTCGCCGGTTGGCGGGCGCGGGCCAGATCGCGGGCCGGGACATTCTTGACCGGGCTGCGGCCGTTCGGCGGGCCGGGGCGGTGCGGGGCCGGGGGCGGCTCGGCGGGGGCGTCCGGGGCGGCTTCGTCCTCCTCCCGGGCGACGGCTTCCACCAGCCGCTCGGCGAGTTCGTCCATCCGCATCACCAGCGATTCGACCCGGCCGGAGAGGTAGAAATAGAGCGTCAGCGAGGGGATCGCGACCGTCAGCCCCAACGCCGTGGTCAGTAGGGCGGTGACGATGCCGGCGGCCAGTTGGTCGGCGTCGCCCATCGCCCCCTCGCCGTCGGCGATCTTGGCGAAGGCGACGATCATGCCGACGACCGTGCCCAGCAGGCCCATCAGCGGGCTGACCGTGGCGACGGCGTTCAACACCCGCAGGTGCTTGCGAAGGTTCGATACCTGTCGGGCCCCGCCGTCGATGACCGCCTGTTCGACCTCCATCGCCGGCCGGCCGCTCTTCTTGACCGCGTGACGGAAGACCTCGGCGACCGGGCTGCCGTTCTCCTCGCAGATCTCACGGGCCTCCTCCTGCGAGATCCGGCCGGACTCGATCAGGTTGAGGAAGCGGTTCACGAACTCCTTGGGGATCACCCGGCCCGGCCGCAGCACGACGAGGCGTTCGACGCCGAACCACATCGCGATCAGGCTGGCGACGAGGAACGGGGCCGCGATCGCCAGCAGTTCGCCAAACGTCAGCCCCATCAGCCACGGCTCGCCGCCGAACGGTCCCCCCGCGGCGGCGTCCGGGGCGGGAGCCTCCCCCGGGGCGGCCGGGCCGGGGGCGGGGCCCGCCTCCTGGGCGAGCAGCGCCGGCCCGGACGGGAGCAGAACGAACGCCAGCGCGAGGCCGCGGGCGATCAGCAGTCGAGCGGCCAACGGCACGGGGGGGCGAGGGATCGGGGAGCGAACGGGGAGAGCGGGGCGAGCCCGACGAGCGGGAGACCCCGGCGGGTCAGTCGGCAGCCGGGGCGGCGTCCGACGCGGCGTTGAGGGCGGCGAGCTTTTCGGCGGCGGCTTTCGCCTCCGGGGTGTCGGGGAAGTCGGCGATCACTTCCTCGTAGGACTTGCGGGCCAGCTCCCGGTCGCCCAGCCGCTCGTCCATCTCGCCGGTCTTCAGGCCGCCCAACGCTCTCACGGCGTCGGTGGAGCCGCTCAGGTTGAGGGCGAGGTACACGTCGCGGGCCTTGCGGAGCAGGGCGTTCTTCGCGGCCTCGTCCGGTTTCGGGCGGAGCAGGGCGATGTCCGCCAGCAGGAACTGGGCCCGGTCCCACGCCGCGGTGCCGGCCGCCAGCGGGTCGTTCACGACGGAAGCGGCGATCTTCTCGGCCCGGTCGAAGTCCGGCGGGGCCTGCTGCTTGAAGCGGCGGGCGAGGATCTCCCGGGCCTCATACAGGTCCGGCGGGGCCGGCCGCCAGGATTCCAGTTCCTGCACGAGCCGGTCCACCTGCTCGTAGTCCTTGGCGAGGAACGCCTCGTTTGCCCCGAGGATCCACGGCCGGGAGGCCCAGTCCGGGCGGTCGGCGGCCTGCTCCGGCACGTTCAGGGCGACCAGCGTCGCCCGGGCGTCGGCGAGGTCCTCGCGGGCGGCGGACCGCAGATCCGCGGCTTCGTCCGGCTGCTGCGCGGCCAGTCGCACGCGGGCTTCGGCGGCCAGCAGCCGGGCGATCGCGGCGGCCCGGGTGTCGGGGAACCGCTCCGCCAGCGGGCCGGCGGCGGCGATCACCGCGGCCGAATCGCCCGCGGCGGCGAGGGCCGTCAGGTACGGTTCGACGGCGCTCTCGGCGGTGCGGTCGTCCGTCGTCACCGGCTCGCCGTCCGCCGGATCGAGCAGCCGTTCCAGCCGCCGCAGGGCGTCCGCGGGCCGGGGCGGGGCCGCCAGCAGGTCGCTCTCGGCGAGGATCAGCAGAGCCTTGTCCGCCTCCGGGTGGTCCGGAGCCTCGTCCACCAGCGTGGCGTAGACGGCGTCCGCCTCGTCGTAACGTTCGGCGGCGTACAGCGTCGTGCCCCACTCCCACAGCAGCGGACCGGTGCGGGAGTTGGGGAATTTCTCGTAGAGTTCCGCGTAGGCCTCCCCGGCGTCCCCGGCCCGGTCGGGTTGGCTGCGGAGGAAGCGGGCCCGCTCCAGCCCGGCGATCCAGGCGTCCTGCAACGGGCCGGCGCTCTCCGCCCCGGCGGGGGCCGGCTGTTCCGGGGCGAGTTGTTTCCACGCCGTCCGCAGGGCGGTCTCGGCGGCGTCGCGGTCGTCGGTTCGGGCCAGCGAAACGCCCAACTGCGTCAGGGCCTCGTCAAACCCGCCCGTCTGCGGCAACTCCTCCACGACGGTGCGGTACGCGGCGGCGGCCTCGGCGAACTGCCCGCGGTGGTAGTTCGCCCAGCCCAACAGGTTCAGGGCGTCGGCCCGCACCTCGGCGTCCTCAAGCTCCGCGTCGGCGGCGAGCGGGGCGACGAGGTCCGCGGCGGTCGTCGCCAGCGCCTGCCGCTTCGCCGCGCGGTTCTCCGCGTCGGCCGGCAGCGCTTCCAATTCGGCGATCGCCCGGTCGGCCAGCCGCACCGCCAGTTGATCCGTCCGCGGCGTGCGGCCGACCTCGACCGCGGCCTTGTAGGCGGCGAGGGCGGCGTCGAAGTCCCCCGCGGCGGCGGCGGCGTCCGCCATCGCCGCCCGCACGTCGTCCGCCCGCGGGTCGTTCGGGAACAGATCGAGGAACCGTTCGCCGGCATCCGCGGCGGTTTCCAGCTCTCCGGCGGCCCGGGCGGCGGCGGCGGCGAGGGCCAGCGCGTCCCGCAGGGCGGCGTCGTCCTCCCCGGGCGTCAGGCTGTCGGCGACCGACAGGAAGCCCTTGATCGCCTCCTGCAGTTCGCCGCGGGCCCGCAACGACTCGGCCCGCCGCAACGCGGAGTCCCGCCGCACGCTGGCCGGGGCGGTCTGGTCGGCGGCGAGGGCGTTGTAGCGGGCCTCAACCGCCCGCCGCTCCGGCGTGTCGTCCGCGGTCTCCAGCGCCGCCTCGTCCAGCCGCGTGAGCAGGAACTCCACCCGCGGCTCGTCCGCCGCGTCCGGGTTCAGCTGGAGGGCGTCGGCGGCGAGCTGGCGGGCGGCGGCCGGGTCGCCGTCGCGGAGGGCGGCGGTCGCCCGGGCGATCAACAATCGGGCCGACTCCCCGGCGGCGGCCTCGGCCAGCGGCGACTCCGGGTAGTCCTCCCGCACCCGCTCAAACTTCGTCAGCGCCTGGGCGCGGTCGTCGGCGTCCGGCGAGTCGGCCAGCAGGATGCCCCAGCGGTACAGCACGTCCGGAACCCAGCGGCCCTCCGGGGCGAGTTCCCGGGCGATGCGGTAGTCCGTGGCGGCGGCCTCGCGGTCGCCAGCCCGCTCCGCGGCCCGGCCGGCCCACAACCGGGCGAGTTGGGCCTGCTCCGGGGCGGCGAGGTCGGCGGCGGCCCGCAGGTCGGCGGCGGCGGCCTCGTCCTCGTTCAACCGGTATAGGGCGAACCCGCGATTGATGCGGCCGTCCGTCAGCAGGCCGCGGGACGGTTCGCGGTCGATCAGGTCGCCGAACGCGTCGGCGGCCTCCTGGTAGGCGCCGCGGCGGTATTCGAGCAGGCCGAGGTCGCGGAGGGCCTCGTCGGACTCCGGCCGGGGCCCGGCGGCGGCCCGGCGCAGCTCGGCGGCGGCGGCGTCCGGTTCGCCCTGCTCGGCGAGAATGTTCCCGAGGGTGCGGCGGGCGTCGGTGAGGGTGGCGGGGTTGGCGTCAGCGTCGTTCGCCGTGGCGTTGAGGTACTGCCGCACGGCCCGTTCGGCGGCGGGCAGGTCGCCGGCGGCCTGCCGGGCCTTGCCCAGCGGCAGCAGGGCGGCGTCGGCGAGCGGGTCCGCGGGGTGGTCCGCCCGCAGTTTCTCCAGCGCCTTGATTGCGGCGGCGGGGTCGCCCAGGGCGGTCTCGGCCAATCCGATCCGCAGCAGCGCGCTGGAGACGTACTCCCCGTCGCCGGGCCGGGTGAGGGCGGCCCGCAAGGCGTCCCGGGCGGCGGCCATCTCGCCGGCTTCGTACAGGCTGAAGCCGCGGAACAGGGCGGCCCGCTTGGCGAACTCGTGGTCCGGGTGCTCCGCGAGGAAGTCCGCGAACTTGCGGGCCGCGTCCGCGTAGCGTTCCTTCTGATACAGCCCCGCGGCGAAGCGGAAGTCCTCCGCCGGCGGGCCGGCCCACGCCGGGGCGGCGGCACCCAGCGCCCACGATCCCACGAGCAGCCCCGCGACCATGACGCGGACGACGGCGGGTCGGGCGGGCGGACCGGGCAAGGCGGGAACCGTCGCGGCGGGGCGGGGGGATCGGATCGACCCGGCGGCGACGACCCCCGGGCGGCGGCGGGGCATCGTACGACCCCCGCGCCTCGCCCGACAAGACGCCGCACGTCCCCCGCCGCGATCTCCCCCCGCCGCGTCCCCCGCCGGCGGCGCAGCTTCACACCCCGCACGGCTCCGGCGTTCGGGAGACGTCACCAACGAAAAGCACGCCCGCCGGGAAGGCCCGGGCGGGCGTGCGAGCGGTCGGCGGCGGGGGCTCGCCGACGGCTCAACGCGAGGCCGTCAGCAGACTCAGTTCGGCCGAACCGGCCCGGGCGGGGCGGCTCAGTAGGGCTTGTCCGGGCGGCCGCATTGGATGAGGTGGTCCTTGTCGATGTAGACCACTTCCTGCGACTCGTCCGTGTGTTCGAAGGGGATCGGCCACATGCTGCGGATCGTCTTCTCGTAGTAGACGGTGCACTTGTAGTGGCACTTGTGCAGCCGGGCCGGGCCCAACAGCGGGTAGAACTTGCAGTCGTCCAGGTCGTCGACGATCGGCTCGACGATCATGCGGACGTTGTTGTGGAAGGTCTCCGCGAGGAACGGCACGCCGCCCTCGACCTCGTCCGGCATGGCCCGCACGACCTCGTCCGGGCTGGGCGGGTCCAGGCAGAAGATCGGGGCGAACTCGCCCTCGACGGCCGGCAGCACGGTGACGCGGCCGTAGCGTTCCTCTTCCCAGTAGGTGTCTTCGATCTGGTCGGAGACGAACGCCGTGACGGGGATCATCGGCGTCGTCTGCCAGAACTCCGCCCCGGTGAAGGCGACGTCGACGAAGCCGGTGAACAGCCTGAAGCCGCCCGGGGGGGCGAAGCAACCGGGGAGCACGCACAGCAGGGCGAGCGGGAGCAGCGCGGCGGCCCGGCGACCGGGCGTGGAGGTGGTCCGGGGCATCGGGGTCCTCGGGGGGTGGGGGCCGGGTGAAGGGCCGGTGTCGGAAACCGGCCGGGTGCCGGGACGTGAACCGGCCTGACGCCGGGACGTGTCGTTGGTATCGGCGCCCCGACTCGCCCGGCTTGGGGCGAATATGACGGGAAAGGCCGGGTCTGACGGCAAAGCCGTTCGCGCCCGCAGAGCTTTCCGAGGGGCAAGACGGAAGGCACAGGGAGGAAGAAGGGGGGGCCGGTCGAGCGGCGGCCGGAGAGCCGGGCGCAAAAGAGAACGGGCGGCGACCCCTGGAGGAGTCGCCGCCCGTTGCTCACTTACGCCTCGCCCCGTTCCCTCGATCCAACCGGATCACCAGTTCTCGGGGTTCATGAACCACCACCACCGGTCGGTGCGGTCGTGGAAGTCCAGGTACCACTGGCCGTCGTCCCATTCCAGTTCCACCTCACGCCAGCCCAGCGGGACCTGCGGGTAGGGGTAGAACGGGCCGATGTACGGCCAGGCGCTGGCGGAGTAGTCTTTGGGGTAGGTGACCGCCGCGTAGTTCGGGTGCTGGGCGTAGGTCGGCCAGGCGTAGTCCGGCAGGGCGGCCTGGTTGTAGACGGCGCCGGCGCCCATCGCCGGCGGGCCGGCGGGGTTGGCGCCCGGGGGGCAGCCCGGGGCGCCGGGGGCGGGCAGCTGGCCGGCGGTCGGCTGGATCATCCCGGCGTGGGCGCCGGGGGGGATCTGCCCGGCCATCATCGCCCGCTGCTGCATCATCGCCCGGCGGCGGGCGATTTCCTCGCGGCTCATCGGGCCGGCGGGGGCGGTCGGGGCGGCGGCGGTGCGGGCCGCCGGAGCGACGCTCAGCCGGTTCGACACGGTCCCGACGCCCGGCACGCTGCGGGCGGCGGAGACGGCGGCGGCGACCTGCTGGCTGTCGGCCACCTGGCCGGCCAGCGTGCAGGTCCCGTCCTTGAACCGGATCTCCATGTCGTACCCGGCCAGACCGGCCTGCTGCACCGCGATGGCGATCTGCTGGGCGACGGCCTGGTTGGACACCGGGGCGGCCTCGGAGGCGGCGACCGGCGTCACGCGGGCGTCCTGGATCATCGGCGCCGGCGCGGCGGGCGAGGACACCTGCATCGCGTTGTCGACGCTGGTGACGCCCGGCACGCCGGAGGCGGCCTCGCCGGCCAGCTGCTTCATCGCGGCGGTTTCGACCGTGCCGGTCAGGCGGCAGGCGCCTTCGCGGACGACGATCTCCACCCCGCTGCCCCGCAGGCCGCTGCCCCGCAGCGCGGTGGCGACGGCGTCGGCGGTCTGCTGGTTGGCGTGGGTTTCCGCGGCGCTTTGGGCGGCCGGTTCGGCCGGGCCGTCGGCGAAGGCGGGGGCGGCGCTCGGGGCCGCCGCGGCGATCCCGAGGGCCGCGACCCATTTCATGTAAGTTTCGGCGGCCTTCCGGCCGGCCTTGCGGTGCGTCCGCATCGTGACGGGGCTCCTAGTGAGGACCGCTCGGGGTCGGCGTGGGGACCGGGGCGAGCGGGCGGTTCCGAAGTGACTGGTCCGAAGTGGGAAAGTCCGCGGCGTGACCCGCCCCGAGGCCGACGACGGCGAAGTCGATCGTTCGTGAGCGGGATCATGCGGCGGGCGGGCCGAACTTCGGGACCGCCCGGGGCGGGATCCCCGTCGTCGGACCGACCGGCGGCGGCCGGCCGGGTTACGAAACGGGGAACCCGTCCCGCCTATCGGCCGCCGACGGCCGGGAGGGTGAGGCCGGTCGGTGCGGTTCTGTCGGATCGTGCGGGTTTTTCTCGCGGACCGTTCCTCCGGACCGCGCCGCCCCCGCGATCTCCTGCGGGGGCGAACGGTTCCCGAGCCGACGTTCCGCGGGTAACGTGGGGGGCTTCGCGGACGCTTCGCGCGCCGACCCCGCCCCGCCGTCTCCTCCTCCTTCTTCAGCCCCGCCTTTTCGCCCCGTGGCCCGCAAAACCGCCAGCCGCATGGAACTGCGGCGCCAGCACGAGATCGCCGAACAGTACGAGGCGATCGATAAGAAGACCGCCGGTCGCAAGACGACCGCCAAGCGGAAGACCTCTTCCCGCAAGCGGGCCGATAAGGCCCCCGTCCGCAAACTGCTGATGTGGGCGGTCTACAACGGCAGCCTGAAGGAAGAGGGCCGCTACACCTACGCCGAGCGCGACAAGGCCGAGGAGAAACTCGAAGCCCTGCGGGCCAAGGCGACCAAGAAGCTGTACTTCCTTCAGCCGATCAAGGTGCCCCTCGGCGACGCCGCCGCCGCCGGCGTGGTGCTGGACGACGAAGACGCCGTCCCGCCCCCCAAAGCGGCCCGCGGCGACGGCGAATCCGGGGGCGACTTGCTCTACCGGTTGTTCATCCGGGAGCGGCGCTCGTTGCGGCGCTTCTGACGGCGCTTCTCCTCGGAGGGCTTCTCGTAGAACTCGCGGCGGCGCATCTCGCGCTTGATGCCGGCGTGCTCCACCAGCTTGCGGAAACGGCGGACCGCGTCCTGGACGTTCTCGTTCTCGCGGAGCCGCAACTTAACCACGGGGTGCCTCGGGGAGTTGAAAAAGGGAGCCGGACGGTACGGGGGATTCGGCAGTCTAAGCCGGCCCCCTCCATTCGGCAACGCGAAAGGGCAGGAAGACGGCGCCGGCCGGGGGAGGCGCGGCCCGCGGGTCAGTCGGAGTCCGCCATCAACCCCAACCGCACCAGCTTCGCCCGGCATTCGTCGCGCTCGCGACACCTCTTCATCTCCGCCCACGCCGGGTCTTGGGCGGCGAGGAACGCTTCCTCGGAGTGCGGCGCCGGTTGGCCGGTCGCGGCGAGCCGCTGGATCACGCCGACGTCCGGTCCCGTCAGCCGGTGGGCGTTCAGGCGGTAGTCGGTAAAGGCTTCCCAGGTGAGGGGGAACAGCGGGGCGACGATTCGCTCGCCGACCGTGGTGGCGTAGTCGCGGATCTCCTTCTGGGCGTGGGAGTCCATCCGCAACGCCAGGAAGTGCAACAGGTTGTGCAGATCGACCTTCCAGTAGGCCTCCGTGTAGGTGCTCAGCGGCAGGTCCTTGCGGGCCTGCTCCCGGGCGACGCCGGCCTCCAGCCGGGCCTCGTACACCTGTCGGGCTTTGGCCTGCAGTTCCGCCTCCGCGGCGGTCAGGGCCTCGCCGACGTCCGCCGGCAGGAACCCCGCGGAGCCCTGCCGGTTCGTCTTGGCCTGGGCCCGCCAGGCGTCCGGCGGGGTCGTCTGGGCGGCGTCGATGGCGACGCTGTACCGGGTGCTGTACTCGTTGACGTTCGCCGTCCGGTGGCGGATCTGCTGCCGCCAGGTGTCCATGGGGACGCGGAAGAGGAACTTCAGCTCCGCCATTTCGAACGGCGTGCTGTGGGAGTGCCGCATCAGGTAGCGGATCAGCCCGCGGTCGCTCGAGACGCTCTTCGTGCCTTCGCCGTAGGAGACGCGGGCCGCCTGCACGACGGCGGCGTCGTCGCCCATCACGTCGACCAGCGTGACGAACCCGTCGTCCAGCAGCGGGAACTTCTTCCACCGCAGCGACTCGATCAGCGTCGCCCGGTCCGGGGCGGCGCCGCTCAGCTCCCCCTCCGCCGGGCCGGCGGCGGGGGGCGGGTCGACGGCGGGCGGGGGGGCGGTCTCGTCCTTCACGGCCGGATGATAACGGGTCGTCCCCGCTTCGCCCGTCCGACGTGTCCCCGCTTCGCCGCTCCGGCACGGGAAGGAGTTCCCCCCACGCCGGACGCATGCGTCCCGCTTAGACTGTGTGGTAGGAAGGGACGGCCGGGGACCGTCCGGCCCGCCGTGATTCTTCGATTGGGACTCCCTCGTGAACGCCGCCCTGCTCGCCGCCGTTTTGCTGTCGGCGCCCGCTCCGCAGGAGGGCGGGGCGGCCGCCGGGCCGGCGCCGCCCGCCGAACTGACGGAGCCGCAGAAGCTCAGCTACGCCCTGGGGGTGAACGTCGGGCGGTCGCTGCTGGCGGACGGGCTGGACCCGGACCCGCAGCTGTTCCTCAACGGCCTGCGGGACGCCCTGACGGACGCGCCGGTGCGGCTGTCAGACGAGGAGATCGCCGCGTTGCTGGCCGGCGCCGCCGAGCGGGTGCGCAAGGCGGAACTCGCCGCGGCGGAGAAGCGGGCCGCCGCCTCCCGGGCCGCGTTCGAGGCGCTGGCGGAGAAGCCGGGGTTCAAACCGCTTTCGACCGGCGAGGTCGTCCGGTTCGACCGGACCGGCGAGGGGCCCAAGCCCGCCCCGACGGACCGCCTGCGGGTGCACTACACAGCCTCGCTGGCCGGGGAGGAGGTCCCGTTTTTCGCCACCCGCGGCACGAACGAGGCGGGCGAAACCGTCGGCGAACCGATCGCGGCGCCGCTGCGGGGATTGTTGCCCGGGCTGCGGACCGTGCTGCCGACCGTGCCCGTCGGTTCCGAGGTGACGGTCGGTCTGCCGCCGGATCGCGCCTACGGCCCGGACGGCGGCCCCGGCGTGCCGCCCAACGCGGCGCTGACGGTGACGGTGGAGCTGCTCGACGTGCTCCCGGCCGGATCTGAGGAGGACGCCGCCGACCCCGCCGGGACGGACGAATCCGGAGGGGCGCCGTGACCTCTTCACCCTCCTACGACCCGGACGATCCCGACCGCTGGATGGACGACGGGGAGGACGGGGACGTGGATTTCCCGTTCTCCGAGCGCTCCCGCAGTGACGAGGACGAGACCGACGGGGGCGAACGCACCGGCGACGGCCCCTTCGCCGAGGACGAGCCGTCCGGCGAGGAGGATCCGTTCGCCGACGCCCCCCCGGACCGCAACCCGTTCGGGCTCGACGAGAACGAACTGCCGCCGCCCCCGCCGCCGGTCGACCCCTTCGGCACGCCCGACCCGGACGCGGAGCCGGCGGACACCTATTCCCTCGGCGAGGCGACCGTACCGCCGAAGTGGGGCGCCGGCCTGACCCCCCCGCCGGAGGAGCCCCCCGCGAAGCGCCCGCCCCGGGCCGCGGCGCCCGCCGCAAAACCGGTCGCCGCCGATGCCGATGCCGATGTGGAGGACGAGGACTTCGGCGACGCTCCCGCCCCCCCGGCCCGCGCCTCCGCCGGCGGGAAGGGCGCCGCGGCGAAGCCGAAGCTGCGCGACTGGTTGGCGGAACGCTGCCGGAAGGAGGCTCAGATGTACGCCCTCGGGGCGGCGGCGCTGGCCCCGGTCGGACTGGCGGCGATCGGCCTCACCTGGCTGGTGCTGTACGTGATCGCCCCCGGCAGCGGGATCGTCGCGGCGCTGTTCGCCACCGTCGTCGTCGCGGCGCTGTTCTGGGTGAACAAGCAGGCCGGCGACGCCCGCACGATCCGCGTGCAGGTGGAGCCCGGCGAGCGCGACATCAAACCGGTCACGATCGAGGTGCCCCGCGGCAGCGGCCTGACCTGGCTGATGTACCTCACCGGCTCCCGCGATCTGCCGGGGGCGGTGCAGTTCCTCGGCACAATCACCCTGTTCGGCCCGCGGCTGTGCGACCTCGCCTATCAGATGGGGCGGACGGCCCAGGAGCTGTGGACGACCGACGTGGACGCCCTCGCCGACCCGCTCAAGACGCTGGTGCGGGCGGAGGGGAAGGTGTCCTTCGCGGCGTTCTTCGAGAGGCACGCGAAACTGTCTCCGCAGGGGTTGGTGCGGCGGTTGGGGCGGATCGACGGCGTGCTGTTCCTGCCCACCTCCCGGCCGCCGGGGCTGTGCGTCTCGAACGCCATGAAAGACGAGTTCGCCGCCTGGCGGGCGAAGTGGCACGAACGCCGCACCGCCGGCGAGCGGCTGTACGACTGACGGGCGCCGCCGGCGCCGGATCCAAGCGTCCGGCGGAAAAGGCCGCTCCTCACTCCTTCCTCCTCCCTCCTCACCCCTCCCTCAAACCTTGTCCGCTCCGCGGTTCTTCGCCCCGCCGCCGCTGTCCGCCGGACCGCTCACGCTCGCCGGGCCGGAGGCGAAGCACCTGACCGCCGTGCTGCGGTTGGGGCCGGGGGACGCGGTGGAACTGTTCGACGGCGAGGGCGCCCGGGCCGCCGCCACGGTGCAGGCGGTGCGGGGGAAGGGGGCGAAGACCGCCGCGGAACTGTTCTGCGAAGACCCGGTGCGGACGGAGCCGCCGGCCTCCCCGCTGACGCTGGCGGTCGCGGCGCCGAAGGGGGACCGCTTCCGCTGGCTGATTGAGAAGGCGACGGAGCTGGGCGTCGCCCGGGTCGTGCCGCTGACCTGCGAACGCTCCACCGTGGACCCCGGCGGCGGCAAACTCGACAAACTGCGGGCGACCGCGCTGGCCGCCTGCAAGCAGTGCCGCCGCGACCGCCTGCCGGAGATCGCCGAGCCCGTGCTGTTCGCGGCGTTCCTCGAACAGGACGTGCCGAAGACGCTGTTCCACGTCTCCGGCGACCGCTTCACAGCCCCGCCGTCGGGGCCGCACGCGATCCTGATCGGCCCGGAGGGCGGGTTCACGGAGGAAGAGGTGAAGATCGCCGCGGCGGCCGGCGCCCGGGTCGCCGCCTTGACGACGCCGATCCTCCGCACGGAGACCGCCGCCATCGCCGCCGCGGCCGTGTTCGCCGCCGGAACGTGAGCCCGGAGCGCAAGCTCC
>NZ_JBINJD010000121.1:0-14950 GCF_043951915.1 Alienimonas sp. DA493
GACGCTCCCTGACGGTCGCGGCTCCAGTTCCTCTCGCGGTTCATTCATGCCCGCCCCCTCCCTGATCGCCTGGGTCGACGCCCTCGGGGCCGTGCTGTTGCGGCCGGGGGACCGGCTGACGCTCGGCGGTCCGCCCCGACGCTCCGGGGACGGGGGGGACGAGAGCGCCGACCTGCCGTTGGCGGCGCCGTTGTCGCCGGTGCAGGCGGCGGTCGTGCGGGCCGGGGAGGGCTGGGCGCTGGAGGAGCGCGGCGCACTGACCGCCCTGAACGACGGCGGGGCCTTCACGCTGGGCCGCGACGGGGCGGTGCGGGGGACGGCGACGGCCCCGCACCCGCTGTCGGCCGCCGCCGTCGTGCGGATCGACAGCGCCCACCGTCCGGCGCCGGGCTGGGGGCCGGTGCGGCTGGAGCACGCGGTGATCGCCGCCGGGCCGGTGATCGTCGGCGGCGGCACGGACTGCCACGTCCGCGTGCGGGGGGCGACCGGCCAACTGCTGTTCCGCCCCGGGCCGGACGGCTGGCAGGTCCGCGGGGCGGAGCCGACGTCCGGTTCAGAACCCGGCGCCGCTGCGCCCGCGGGCGGTTCGGCGGCGTTAGAATGGCGCCCCGCCGCGGCGGGCGACGTGCTGACCGGCGGGGGCGTCTCGCTGCGGCTCGAAGCCCTGCCCTCGCGGGAGTCGTCCGCCGGGTGAACCGCCCGCCGGGCGACCGCGTTTCCCCGCTCCCCCCGACCTCCCGCCGCCGATGTCGTTCTTCCTCAGTCTGGTGGGGCTGCTCGCCGTGCTGCTGTGCGTCGTGCTCGTCGTGCTGCTGGCCGGCGTGCAGGGCTGGCTGCTGGCGGACGTGTTGCGGCACGAACCGGACGATGGCTGGGGCAAGCTGGGGTGGGCCTACGTCGTGCTGCTGACCCCGCCGTGGGGCGGGGCGCTGTACTTCTTCCTCCGCCGCCCGGAGCGCCTGCGGGAGTACGGGGAATGAGGCGTCGCGGCGAATCGAGGCAATGTGCGTCGTCCGTCCGGATTCTCGCCAAGATCCCTCCGCCCCCGACGAACAGCACGCGGACCCCGCCCCGGCGGGCTCCCCCAATCTCGGGAATCCCGGTTCCGGGAACCCTGACCTTCCGGGAACCCTGATCCGCCGCCCGGCGTCCGACGTTCGTCCCGACGCCGCCCCGTTCCGTCGCCCCCCGCGTCTCCCGCCACGGCCCGCACGATGCCCCGCCCGTCCGACGCCGCCGTGACGCACGCCGCCGCCGCCGACGCCGCCGAAACGCAGTTCGGCCCCCCCTCCACCCGCCCCCCCGGCGCCGCCCCCATGAGCTCCCAGCCCAGCAGCGGCGGACGCTTCACGCACCCGCCGGAGAGCCGTCCGCTGGAAGGCTACACCCTCAAACGGGCGATCCACCGCGGCGGGTTCGGGGAGGTCTACTACGGGCTGAGCGACGGCGGCAAAGAGGTGGCGATGAAGCTGCTTCATCAACACACCGAGGTCGAACTGCGGGGGGCGAACGCCTGCTTGAACCTCAATCACCCCAACCTGATCACGATCTACGATATTAAACGGGACGGGTCGGGCGATTGGTGGGTGCTGATGGAATACGCCGGCGGCCCGCGCCTGGCCGACGTGCTGGAGGACCGCGGCAAACTGCCCGTGGAGGAGATCGAACGCTGGCTCCGCGGTCTGACCGCCGGGCTGACCTTCCTGCACGAACGCGGCCTGGTGCACCGCGATCTCAAACCGGCGAACATCTTCGCCGAGGGCGGCACGGTCAAAATCGGCGACGTCGGCCTGTCCAAATTTATCTCCGAGAGCCGCGGCAGCGAGCACACCAAAAGCGTCGGCACCGTGTATTACATGGCGCCGGAGATCGCCCGCGGGAAGTACGGGCGGGGCGTCGATATTTACGCCCTCGCCGTGATGCTGTTCGAGATGTACACCGGCACGGTGCCGTTCGACGGGGAGACCCCCGCCGAGATCCTGATGAAGCACCTGTCCGCCCCGCCGGACCTCTCCCCGCTGCCGCCGGCCCTCAAGCCGGTGTTCGCCCGGGCGCTGCAGAAAGACCCCGAAAAACGCACCGCCAGCGTGGGGCAGTTGGAACGCGAGTTCCGCGCCGCCGTCCGCGGACACGGTTCTAACAGGCACGGGGTCGACCCGCGGCGGGACGAACTGCGGGACGAACCGGCCGATCTGGAGTTCGCCGCCGTCCGCGTGCCGGTCTCCGGCGGGAGCGACCCGGACGCGGACGCCGTCTGGGACGAACAGCAGGCCCGGCAGCGCCGGGAGGAGCGGGCCGAACGCCGCCGCGACGCGGAGCGGCGGGAGCTCGAACGACAGGAGGCGGCGGGCCGGCTCGGCAGGCGGAGTTCCGTCGTGTCCTGGATCGCCATTGCGGCGATCATGCTCGTCGTCTTCTCGCCGCGACTGGCCCGCGGGATCGCGGCGTCGACCTGGGAGTTGGCGATCCTCGGGGCGCTGGGCTACGGGGTGTTCCGCCTGGTGAAGTGGCTCGCCGGCGGGGAGGCGGAGGCCGCCCGCCGCGACGACGACTGGCACGACCGGGAGCACGCCCGCCTGCGGGAGCGCGAGGACCGGGCCGGGAACCGGCCGGACGCCACCCAGTATTCGCACGAGTACCACCGCCGCGTCGGCGCCGTGCCGGTGCGCGTCTCCGCCCCCCCGCCGCCGCGACCCCGCCCGCAGCCGCGGCCGGTCCCGCTGGGGCCGGAGGACCCGCGGCGCCTGTCCGGCTGGCGGCGGGCGACGGAGTTCGCCGGCTCGGCGGCGGTCGCCGGGGCGCTCAGCGTCGCGGTCGCGGGGCTGGTGCTCCTCACCGGCGCCGTGCGCACCGTGCCGGAGGCGACGCTGTTCGGCCTGATCACCGCGCTGGCCAGTTGGGGCGTGCTGCTGTGCAGCAAACTCACCGAGGGTCGCTTCGACAAAAACTCCCCCCGCCACTGGCTCCGCCGCGTCCCGCTGGTCGTCGTCGGCGCCCTGCTCGGTTTGACGGCCTGGGGGCTGACCGAGACGCTGCTGATCTCGATCCCCGTCACGCGGGACTCCCTGCTGTTTCAGATCACGGGCGAACGGGCGCTGTCGGCCGCGGGGCTGTCGGCGGTCTCGCTGGTTCTGTCGTTCGTCTGGACGTTGGGGATGCGGCGCTGGTGGCGGCACGCGGACGGCTACCGGCCCAAGCGGCTGCGGCTCCGCACCGTGCTGCTGACCGGCCTGACCGGCCTGGCCGGCTGCCTGCTGTTCGGCGCCCCGGCGGAGTGGGGTCTGTCCTGGGCCGTGGCGATCAGCGTCGTCGTCCAACTCGCCGCCGTCTGGACCCCCGGCCGCAAGCGCCCGCACAAAGTCCCCGCCGCGGCGTGACTCTCTCTCCCCTCTCCCTGGAGGGAGAGGGGCCGGGGGTGAGGGGGCGCACGGTTCGCCCGCTGCCGCTCGCTGCGGCGATCAACCGTCTGGCGGGTGAGCCGGCGGACGGTGAACAGCGTTCGGGAATCACCGCCCCCTCACCCCCGACCCCTCTCCCCCAAAAGGGGGGCGAGGGGGGACGGGGACGCCCGGGCCGCTATCCCCCCACCCGGCGCACCTCGGTGGCGGCGGCGTGCGGGCCGAGGTTCGCCCAGTCGTCCACGGGGATCTCGAAGGCCACGCAGGTCGCCGGCGGGCAGCGGACGGGGGCCCCGCCGAGTTCGGCCAAATGGTCGGCGACGCCGGGGTTGTGGGCGACCAGCAGCACGGAGTCGACGTCCCCGCAGGTCCGCAGGGCCTCCCGCTGCTCGAGTACGCCGGCGCCGTAGAGCGTCGGCACGGTCTGCACCGGCGGGGCGTCCGGCAGGCGGGCGGCGACCCGTTGGGCGGTGGTGGCCGTCCGCAGCGCCGGGGAGGCGAGAATCGCCTCCGGCAGGAGGTTCGCCTCGGCGAGGGCGTCGCCGACGGCGTCCGCCTCCGCCCGCCCGCGGGCGGACAGCGGGCGGTCGAAGTCGGTCGCCGCGCGGTCCTCCGCGTGGGCGTGCCGCATCAGGAGGAGAAGTTTCACGGGGACGGCCTTACAGGGGGCGACGTGACGGGGGCCGAACTTGGCGGGGGCGAGCCGGCGGGGGGCGAGCGGGCGGTCGGGGGCGAGTATGATCCGGCCCGTTCCCCGTCCCAACCCACCCGTCCGACGCGCCCCGCCCGGTCGGACCGAAGGAGCTCCGATGAACGCCCTGTCCTGCGTGCTGCTCGCCTGCCTGCCCGCCGGCCCGGGCCAGCCGCCCGCCGACCCGCCGGGCCCCCCGATCCCCCCGCGGACCGAGCCCGCCGCCCCGACCGACGGCGCCATCGTGGTGGACCAGCCGCTGGACGAACCCGCCGCCGCGGCCCGCCGCGACGCCTTCGCCGCCCTGATGACCGGCGCCACGTTGACCGGCCGGTTCTCGATCGACGGGGCCGCGGACAAGCTGCCGGAGGAGCGTTACGAAATTGGCCAGGTCAGCTACGTGAAGGACGACCTCTGGACGATCGCCGCCCGGATCAAATACGGGGCGAACGACGTGACGGTCCCGGTGCCGGTGAAGGTCTTTTGGGCCGGCGACACGCCGGTGATCACGCTGGAGGAAACGACGCTCCCCGGCCTGGGCACCTTCAGCGCCCGGGTGCTCGTTCATAAAACCGGCTCCGGCCAAACCCGCTACGCCGGCACCTGGCAACACGACGACAAGGGCGGATGTTTGTTCGGCGTGGTGGAGCCGAAGGCGAATCCGGAGGAGTAAACCGGCGATTTCGGTCCGCCCCGGCATGAAATGAATACAATGCGGACACCCCGCTGCGCCGCCGTCCTGTGCGTCGGTCTGGGGGCGTCGGCGTTCGCCGCGGGCGCCGCCGTGCTGTGGCGGATACAGGATCTGATGGTCGCCCTCATTCATTGGGTCGGCGAGGAACGCGCCCTCGGCGCCCGTAACGTCGTGCGGCGGGCCGACGGGACCGTACTGCTGACGAACCCCGGCGGGATGCTGCTCTGGAGCCTGCCGGTGTGGGCGGTCGGCGTGCTATTAGTTCTCGCGTCGGCGGTCCTGTGCGGCCTCGGCGCCGGCCTGCAAATCAAACGAGGAGGCCGTGTCGATCCGAGCGAAGGTCTGCATGGGGGCTGAGCCGCTTTTCAAACCAACCCGAAGCGTCAGCGAGGGACCCGGCGTGCGCAGCACGTCGGCCTGCGGCCGACGTCCTCGCTGACGCTTCGGGTTGATCGTGCGGCGTCATACTGCGACGGCGTGGACGCATGGCGCCGGGCGCCGTCGTCCGCTGAGCCCCGACCGTGAGGGAGGCGGCCGCTCTGCCGGGGCCGCACGCCGTGCCGCCCGCGGGACGTGGAACCAGCCGTCGCGGGGCGTTCGCACCGTCGAGAGCGGCCCCTCCCTCACGGTCGGGGCTCATGGGAACACCCGCGGCGCCCCGTGGTATGCTGCCCCGGCGTTTCCCCCGGCCCGATTGAAAGCCCCCCGATGACCTTCGAGGAAGAAGACGAGGACGTGTGGGTCGCCGAGGACGCGGCGCTGCCCGGGGGGCGGCCGGCGGTGCGGGTCTCGGTGATTCGGAGCGACGGGCAGGGGGCGCCGACGCCGGTGGAGGTCGCGGCGATCGAACTGGTGCTCTCCAACATCGACGCCGTGATCGCCGCGGACGCGGTCCTCCTGCTCCGCAACTATTCCCGCGATCATTTCCAATCCCTCGGCGTGCCGGAGGATCGGCTGGTCGAGGAGACCCCCGAGGCCGTCGCCGCGGCCGTCACGCTGGAGGAGGTGGCGTTCTTCGATCTGGCGGCGGGCGAATACGAAACCAGCTACGCCCTGCCGTGGGACGAGCGTCACGTCGCCAGCGTGGAGCACGAACAGGGCGAACCGACCAGCTGCGCCTTTAACGGCTGAGGCGCCGGCCAGCGACGGCGATACGCTGTTCGTTATGGATCCGCACGCAGGTCTCGCCCCGGGAGTCGGCCCTGACGATCGGATCGTGCTGTTCGACGGGGTGTGTAAACTCTGCGCCGTCTGGGCGCGGTTCCTCATTCGGCACGACGTCCGGCGCCGCTTTCAACTCGCCACGGTGCAGTCGCCGGAGGGCGAGGCGATCTTGGAGCACTACGGCCTGCCGACCGACCGCTACGACACGATGGCGGTGATCGAGGGGCCGAACATTTATACGAAGTCGTCCGCGTTCCTGCGGATCATGCGGCGGCTGCCGTTCCCCTGGCCGGTCGCGTGCGTCGGCTGGCTGCTGCCGCGGGCGCTGCGGGACTGGCTGTACGACCGCCTCGCCCGCAACCGCTACGCGCTCTTCGGCCGGCACGACGTTTGCCTGATGCCGACGACCGACCACAAGGCGCGGTTCTTCCGCGGCGACGCCCGCCGGCCCGCCGACGGTTCGTCGGAGGGATAAATTCATGGCGACCTTCGCCGAACTCGAACGGGAAGCCGACGAACTCGTGCGCAGCGCGGGCCTCGCCGGCCGCGTCGGGGCACGGGAGCATCTGCTCGCTTCAATGGCGTTTCACGCTGGCCTCAACGACTCGGTGCATTGCCCCGCCTGCCGCTCCGTCATCCAGGTCGAAGAGTTCCCGCAGCGGAACGGGCTGACGATCACGTGCCCCTGTGGCGTTTGCTCGGGAACGATGAAGGGGTTCTGAGGCGGACGCCGACGCCCTCGTTCGCTGAGCCCCGACCGTGAGGCGGACGAGGCGTTCCGCCGGCGGGACTACGTCGGCGTCGTGGCGTTGCTGGCCCCGTACGAGGGCGAACTCGACCGGGTCCACGCGACGAAACTCGCCCTCGCGCGGAAAAACTCGCCCTCGCGCGGAAGAAGTCCGCGTGACGGGCGGCGGCCTTACCGCGCGGCGGCGGCCCCCCGGTTCCGGCGGGCCCTGGGGCGCTTGTCCCAAGGGTTGGCGGGGCGGGGCGCGTAACGGGGGCGGGCGTCGACGGCGGGCAGGCCGGCCACGACCGCCCTGAACTTCGCCAGCGCCTCGGCGGCGCCCGCCGGGGCGTCGTCCTCCAGCGGCAGCAGGTTCGTACGCTCCTGCGGGTCGTGTTTCATGTCGTAGAGCTGTTCGATCCGGCGGTCCGTGTCCACCCAGACCTTCCAGCGCTTGTCCCGCAGCACGCGGCCGACGTAGGGGGTCTTCCCGCGCACGCCGTCCTCGTCCAGCAGGGCGGGGCCGTGGCCCATCGACAGGATCCACTCCCGGGGGGAGTCGTCCGCCTCGCCGAGCAGCAGGGGGGCGAGGGAAACGCCGTCGATCTCGGCGCCCTCCGGCAGTTCGGCGCCGGCGAGTTCGGCGAAGGTGGGCAAGATGTCGGTGAAATCGGTGAGGGCGTCGGTCTCGACGCCGGCCGGCACGCGGCCGGGACCGTTGACGATGAACGGCATCGAGACGCCGCCCTCGTACTTCGAGGCCTTCCCGCCGCTGGGTTTCACCCCGCCGATCGTGCCCCGCAGGCGGCCGCTGGTGCCGTTGTCGGTGGTGAAAAAGACGATCGTGTCGTCCCGCAGGCCGAGGTCGTCGAGCGCCGCCACCAACCGGCCGACCAGCTTGTCCGTGTAGCGGACCATCGCCCGGTGTTTCTCCAGGCCGGCGTCGGCGTCCGGCTCGTCCGGGGTCGCGACCAGCGGGCCGTGCGTGAGGGCCATCGGGAAATACAGGCACATCGGTTCGTCGCGGTTCGCCTTCATAAAGTCGATCAGGCAGTCCGCGTAGACGTCCGGGCCGAAGGCGCCCTCGCGGGTGCGGCTGCCCTCGGGGGAGTTGATATAGGGGTCCCAATAGCGTGCGGCGCTGGGCGGGTTGCCGGCCTCGTAGCCGGTCCACATGCACCAGTCGTCGAACCCGTGCTTTTTCATCGCCTGCGGCTCGAGGCGAAAGTCGTTGATCTGCCACTTGCCGGCGGCGGCGGCGGCGTAGCCGGCGGACCGCATCACCCGGGCGAACGTGACGTACTCCCGCCAGTCGAAGTAGCCCACGCCCCAGCGGGGCACGTCCCAGTGGTTCACCCAGCCGGTCCGCCAGGGGTACTGGCCCGTCAGTAGGGCGACCCGCGTGGGCGTGCACTGCGGCATCGACCAGGCGTTATGGAACTTCATCCCGCCGGCGGCGAGGGCGTCGATGTGGGGCGTTTCGACGTCGTCGGCCCCGTAGCAGCCGATCCAGTCCTTCCCCAGGTCGTCCACCATGATGAACAGCACGTTGGGCCGCTCCGCCCGCGGCCCGGCGGCGCCCTGTGCGGGGCCCCGCGTCGGTTCCTGAGCCGGGGCGGGGGCGCCGCACAGCGACCCGATCAACGCCGCGGCGCACAGGACCGGGAGGGACGCGGCCGGGGAGAACGTCATGGGGCGGCGGGCGGGCGAGGCGGGACGGGACGGCGTTGAACGATAGGAGCCGGCTGATCCGTAGTCGCCGAAGTCTCGCGGGAGCCAGGGAAGCCGTCAAACGGGCCGGCGGCGGGCGAGCCGTCTGCCTAACCGGTACGACCGCACCGCGGCTCAACCCCGGGCGGGCGGCGGGGCGACCTTGAGCGACGGACCCCCGCCGCCGCCCCGCCCCCGCCCACAGAAACCTCGCATGTCGGTCGTCACCTCTTCGATCGGCCTCGCCACCGGGATCGACACCGGGGCGATTATCGACGCGCTGATCAACGCCCAGAAGGGCACGATCTCCAAGTTGACCAACCGGCAGGCCACGCTGAAGGCGGAGGCCAGCGGGCTGGACGGGCTGAGCGCCTTCGCCCTGACGGTCGGCGTGGCGGCGGAGCGGCTGGGCAAGCCGGAGACCTTCGAGGCCCACACCGTCAAATCCTCGGACACGGCCGCCCTGGCCGTCAGCGCCGACAGCGATTCGCCGGTCGGCACGACCGTGTTCACCCCGCTGCGAACCGCCAGCGCCCACGCGACGACCACCCGCGGGTTCGCCTCGCCGGACGCCGCCGTCGGGGTGGGGGAACTCGTCTTCAGCCAACACCCCGGGGTGAAGGGGGAGACGCCGCTGGACCTGCTCAACGGCGGCGCGGGCGTGCGGCGGGGCGAGGTGCGGGTGACGGACGCGACCGGCAACGTCGCTACCGTGGACCTCAGCGCCGCCCGCACCACCGCGGACGTGTTGAACGCCTTCAACAACGCCGAGGGCGTCGCCCTGAGCGCCCGCGTGGAGGGCGGGGCCTTTGTGCTGGAGGACCTGTCGAACCCGGACGGCTCCGCCGGCACGCTGACCGTCGCCGACATCGGCGGCGGCCGCACCGCCAGCGACCTCGGCCTGGTCGGCAGCGGGGCGGGGACGATCGCGGGAGAAGAGGTGTACTACGTCTCCGGCGACTTCACCTTCGACCTGATGGACGACGGCGTCGGCCTGAAAACCGTCGGCGGGGCCCCCTCCGGCGAGGACGCGCTGGCCGACCTCGGCGTCGAACTGGCCGACGGCACGACCTTTTCGCTGGACCTCGACGCCGCCCCCACGCTCGCCGGGCTCGTCGCGGCGCTCAACGATCATGAGGACAACGCCGGCAAACTCACGGCGGAACTGACCGACGGCCGCCTCATTCTCACCGATCGCACCGCACCGGCCGATCCGCCGGTCGGGGCCGGCGTGCTGACCCTCACCAACCAGAACGGCGCCGACGTGCTCCGCGGGCTGGGACTGGAGGGGACGCCGGAACTCGACGTGAACGGCGACGGCGACGACCGACTCGTCGGCGGCAAGCTGCTGGCCGGGCTGGACTCCGTGCTGCTGCGGAACATGGGCGGCCCGGCCGGGATCGCCGGGGGCGAGATTCAACTCACCAACCGCGCCGGGGCGAGCGCGACGCTGGACCTCTCCGCCGCGGAGAGCCTGGACGAGGTGATCTCCGCCATCAACGACAGCGGGCTGAACCTGCGGGCGGAGGCCGGCGAGAAGGGGCTGACGATCACGGACGCCTCCGGCGGGGCCGGTTCGCTGACAATCGCGGACCTCTCCGGCTCGCTGGCCGCGGATCTGGGGATCGCGGGCAGCTTCGCCGACGACGAGGCCGTCGGCGGGGCGGTGGCCCGGCGGTCGGTGGGGCGGGCGACGGCGCTGGCCGACTTCGCCGGCGAGATCAGCGGCGGCGGGGCGAACGGCGTGCGGGGCGACTTGAAGGTGACCGACAGCGCCGGCGTCGAGGTGACGCTCGACCTGGGCGAACTCGCCGACGACGCCACGCTGGGCGACTTCCTCGACGCCTTCAACGCGGCCGCCGCGGCCGCGAACGGCGGCGCCGGCGCCGGGGTGACGGCGGAATTGAACGCCACCGGCGACGGCTTCCGGCTGGTCGACACGGCGGGCGGGGCCGGCGAACTGACGGTGACTGACAACGTCGCCGCCGACGCCCTGCGGCTGACCGGCACGGTCAAGGACGGCACGCTGAGCGCCCGCGACGCGACCGTGCTCACCCTGGAGGCCGGCGACACGTTGCAGGACCTCGCCGACCGGCTCAACGCCGGGGACTTCGGCGTGACCGCCCAGATCGCCGACGACGGCACCACGCTGGCGCCCTCCCGCCTGCTGCTGACCGCGACGGACACCGGGTCGGCGGGGCGGTTTCGCATCGACGACTCCGGGTTGGCCGCCCCCTTCACGGGGGCGCGGGCCGGGCTGGGGGCCTCGGTGAGCGTGCGGGGCGAGGACGCCCTGCTGGCCGTGGGCGCCAACGCCAGCGGCGGCTTCCTGCGGGCCGATTCGGACGGCGTGTTCGAGGACCTGCCCGGCGGCGTCGGCGTGACGATCAAGCAGGCGACCGGCGAACCGGTGACCGTGACCGTCGGCCGGGACGCCTCCGGCGTGGGCAGCGCCTTGCAGGCCTTCGTCAGCGCCTACAACGGCCTGATCGACCTCGCCGGCGACCTCACCAAGTTCGATCCGGAGACCAACGAGCGCGGCGTGTTGCAGGGCAACTCGACCGTCGGCCGGGTGCTGCGGCGGGTCGAAAGCCTGCTCACCAAACGCTTCGGCCCGGAGCCGACCGCCGCGGACCGCGCCGACGGCGCCGAGCCCCCGCGGACGCTGTTCGACGTGGGCATCCGGCTGGAGAAGGACGGCAAGATCAGCCTGAACCGCGACCGCCTCGACGAGCGCCTGGCGGACGACCCGGAGGGCACGCGGGCCTTCTTCCAGAACAAGACCGCCGGCTTCGCCGTCGCCGCCGACGCCGTCATGGACGGCCTGACCGACCAGTTCGACGGCCTGTTGCAACTCGAATCGGACAGCCTCGAACGCCGCCGCAACGAGATCGGCGAGCGCGTGGCGGACCTGGAAGCGCAGCTGGCGTTGAAACGGGATCGCCTCGTGCGGCAGTTCGCGGCGATGGAGGAAACCGTCTCGAAGATCAATTCGTTCCAGTCGGCGCTATCCGGCATCAAGCTGATCGAACCGCCCTCCAAGAACGGCTAACGCCGCGGCGGGACGGGCGAATCGGCCGATGGGGGAAGCGTTCCGTTCCCCCCGCCCCGGCCGCCCCCGCCCGTGACCGACGCCGCCCCCTACGCCCCCGCCCGGAACGACTACCTGCGGACGGCGGTGACGACGGCGAGCCCGGCGGCCCTGCACGGGATGCTCGCGGACGCCGCCGTGCGGTTCAGCGCCCGGGCCGCGGAGCTGCTGGCCGAGGGGCCGGACCGCGACGAGGCCGCCGGCTACGCGGCGCTCGACCGGGCGACGGCGCTGGTGGCGGAGCTGCTCTCCGGGGTGAAGCCGGACGCCGCCGCGGCCGACGGGGAGGCCGCCCGCACCGTCGCCGAGGGGGTGCAGGCCCGGTTCGCGTTCTGTCTGGGGCGTCTCGCCGAGGCCGGCCGCACCAACGCCGCCGCCCCCATCCGTGACGCGGTCCGCGTGTTGACGGTGCACGCGGACACTTGGCGGGAACTGCTCGGCAGCGCCGAGGGGCCGGGCGGGACGGCGCTGGAGGCGGCTTCGCCGGAGCCGCTCCCCTTCGTCCCGGCGCCGGCCCCGGAGGCCGCGGCGTCGGCCGCCCCGCGCTCCTGGGCGGCCTGAGCGACGGACGCGCCGGCGTGACGGCGTGACGGCGTGACGGGGCGCCGACGACGGCGCGGCGGCGGACGAGATCTGACGGACGGTGACGGGTGGTGACGGCGCCCCGCGTGAGGGGTGCCCGGCGATGCGCGCGAAACTTTTATATCGGCGCCCGCGTAACGCATAGATGTCGCGCAATCGCGACGGTCGGCCCGCGGCGGGGCGCAAAGCCGACGGAGGCGAGCGTTCCGATCCGACCGCGGCGCCGGAGCGGGCGGCGTCCGGGGACTCTCCGGGCCGATTCGACGGCGCGGGCGCCGCCCGGAGTGGCGGCGTTCCGGGGGATCCCCCAGCGGGGCCGTGCGTGATTTCCCGCGCCTGTGAAGTTTGCCCCCCTTTCCCACTCCCCGCTGATTGGGGGATTTGCGTTCGCTCTGAGGCGGCGGCAAGATGGGGATGTCGTATCTGCTGGGGGCCTTAGGGTTTCC
Organism: Alienimonas sp. DA493; assembly: GCF_043951915.1. Lineage (NCBI taxonomy): Bacteria > Pseudomonadati > Planctomycetota > Planctomycetia > Planctomycetales > Planctomycetaceae > Alienimonas > Alienimonas sp. DA493. The sequence goes on from NZ_JBINJD010000121.1 coordinate 12,504, forward strand.
TTTGCAGACAGCCGGATTTGGGCAGTCTGCGGGGGAGTCCCGCGGTCCGTACCGGGGGTGCGGCGGGGTTGGTCGCCCCTTCACAACTTTCTCCCCCGCCCGGGCGTTCGACCGAGACCGGCCGGGGGTCGGAAGGTCGGCATTCGGATGCCAAACACCTCGACGTTCGCTCGCGGTTCCGCGTCGCCCCCGATCCCGTTTGCGGGTCGGGCGGGGCGAGGACGGCGGGTCGGCGAGCGAAGGCCGGACGGACCCGGAATCAGACTGCCCGCAACATCGTACGGGGCTCCTGTCGCCCCCGCATGAAGTTGTCTTCCCGGCGTTCGGTCCTCTTCCACCTCTTAACTTCGAGGAGTTCCCTCACCATGCGACGTTTCACGTCCCTCTCCCTGGCTGCTTGCGTGGGCGCCGCCCTCGCGGCCAGCCCGTCGGCCACGGCCGGCGAGTGCGGCTGCAGCGCCGCGCCGGCGGTCGCCGGCTACGGCGCGCCGGTCGCCCCGGTCGCCGAGTACGGCGCCGCCCTGGGCGGCTGCGCCCCGTGCGCCCCCCAGACCCAGACGGTCTACCGCCGTCAGCTGGTCACGGAGACCCGCCAGGTCACCGAGACGGTTTATAACCAGGAAACCCGCACCCGCACGGTCGACGTGACCAAGCAGGTGCCGGTCACCGAGACCAAGACCCGCACCTACACCGTGCAGGTCCCGCAGACTCGGACCCGCACCGTTGAGTACCAGGTGACCGTCCCGGTCACCACGCAGGTCGAAGAGACCTACCAGGTGCAGGTCCCCCGCACCGAGACCCGCCAGGCCACCCGTCAGGTGACCAAGCTGGTCCCGCGTGAGGAGACCTTCGAGTACACCGTGCAGGTCCCCACGACCGAGGTCCGCCAGGCCACGCGTCAGGTGACCCGCCTGGTCGAGGAGCAGGTTCCCTACACCTATCAGGTGTGCGTGCCGACCACCGAGACCCGCACCGCCACCCGGCAGGTGCAGAAGCAGGTTATGAAAGAGGTGCCCTACACCTACACCGTGCAGGTCCCCCGCACCGAGACCCGCCAGGCCACCCGCACCGTGACCCGCATGGTCGAGGAGCAGGTCCCCTACACCTACCAGGTGTGCGTGCCGACCACCGAGACCCGCACCGCCACCCGGCAGGTGCAGCGTCAGGTGACCAAGGAAGTGCCCTACACCTACCAGGTGTGCGTGCCGGAGACGGTCGAGCAGACCGGCTACCGCACCGTCCAGAAGTGCGTCCCGCAGACCACCTACAAGACGGTCTGCCGCGACCTGGGCGGCTACCAGGACGTGCCCTGCGGCAACGCCGCCTACGGCGCCCCGGCCGCTCCCTGCGGCGACTGCGGCCAGCCCGCCCCGGCCTGCGGCTGCGACGACGGTCACGGCTGCTTCCTCGGCAAGCTGTTCGGCCGCCACGGCAACGGCTCCGCCGGGTACGGCGCCGCCTACGCCGGTTCCGGCTGCGGCCCCTGCGCCCCGACGACCCAGCGCGTCTACGTGCCGAACTACGTCACCGAGCAGGTCCCGGTCACGACCTACAGCTACGTCACCGAGCAGGTCCCGTACACCTACACCACCACGGTGAACCGCTACGAGACCCGTCAGGGCACCCGCACCGTCTGCGAGTACGTCACCGAAGAGGTGCCGTACGAGTACCAGGTGACGGTCAACAACTACGAGACCCGCGAAGCGACCCGCACCGTCTGCAAGCCGGTGCAGGAAGAAGTGCCCTACACCTACGAGGTCACCCTCTACGACACCGAAGAGCGTCAGGGCACCCGCACCGTCTGCGAGTACGTCACCGAAGAGGTGCCGTACGAGTACCAGGTGACGGTCAACAACTACGAGACCCGCGAAGGCACCCGCACCGTCTGCAAGCCGGTCGTGGAAGAAGTCCCGTACACCTACGAGGTGTGCGTGATGACCACCGAGACTCGTCAGGGCACCCGCACCGTCTGCGACACCGTCGTCGAAGAGGTGCCCTACGAGTACCAGGTCACGGTCTACGACACCGAGACCCGCACCCGGACCAAGGACGTCTGCACCTACAACACCGAGACCCGCACCCGCGAAGAGACCTACACGGTCTGCGTCCCGGAAGAGCGGACCCAGGAGTACCAGGTGACCCGCTACGACACCGTCGTCGAGCAGGTGGAAGAGACCTACACCGTCTGCGTGCCGACCCAGGTCGTCAAAGAGGTGCAGGTTCAGGTTTGTAAGATGGTCCCGGAGACCGTCGTCGTCGAAACGCCCTGCAACGAGTGCGCCGGCGCCCCGGCCGCTCCGGTTTACGGCGACAGCTACGGCGCCCCGGCCGGCTACTGCGGCGCCGCCGCCCCGGCCTGTGCCGCCCCGGCTCCGGTCTGCTGCGAAGAAGAGAAGCGCTGCTTCCTCGGCCGCCTGTTCGGTCACTGATCCCGGCTCGCCGGCGAG
>NZ_JBINJD010000122.1:0-14749 GCF_043951915.1 Alienimonas sp. DA493
CCTCGGCGTTACGAGTTCGCATTTCACGCCAATGGCGCCGGACGCGGCCGCGCCGGTACAGTCGCCGCGTCCTTTCCCGCCTCGCAGGTCGATTCATGTTCGCTCCCCGCCTCCCTCGCCGCCGGGCCCTCGCGGCCTGTTTGCTTGGCGCCGTCTACGCCCTAACGCCGTCCGTCGGGGCCGTGGCGGACGACGGGGATGCGACGACCGAGGGCAAGTGGGTCAGCCTGTTCGACGGGAAGAGCCTCGACGGGTGGACGCCCAAGATCCGCACGCACGCCGTCGGCGAGAACTACGCGAACACCTTCCGCGTCGAAGACGGCCTGCTGACGGTCTCCTACGACGGCTACGACGAGTTCAACAAGCAGTACGGCCACCTGTTCTATAAAACGCCCTACTCCCACTACCGCATGAAGCTGGACTACCGCTTCGTCGGCGAGCAGGCGAAGGGCGGCGAGGGCTGGGCCCGGCGGAACAGCGGGATCATGATCCACGGCCAAACCCCCGAGAGCATGGGCAAGGATCAGGAGTTCCCCGTCTCCATCGAGGTCCAGCTGCTCGGCGGCGACGGCCGCGGCAAGCGCCCCACCGGCAACCTCTGCACGCCGGGCACCAACGTGGTGATGGACGGCGAATTAAAGACCAATCACTGCTTCAGCTCCACCTCCGACACCTACCACGGCGACCAGTGGGTCACCGCGGAGATCGAAGTCCGCGGCGACAAAGTCATCCGCCACTTCATCAACGGCGAGAAGGTGTTTGAATACGAAGCCCCGCAGCTGGACCCCCGCGACGGCGACGCCAAAAAATTAATCGAGCAGGCCGGCGGCGAGAAGCTGCTTTCCGGCGGCACGATCTCGCTGCAGTCCGAAAGCCACCCGGTCCAGTTCCGGAATATTCAGATCAAGGAACTGCCGGCGGAGTGAGGGCCGACGGTCCCTCGTCCCCCCTCTCCCCCTTTTGGGGGAGAGGGGTCGGGGGTGAGGGGGCAACGACGCCCGGACGCTGTTGACGGTCCGCTCACTCTCTTGCAGCCCGAGGCGCAAGCCGAGGCGGGCGCGCATGGCGGGATCGCCCGGCCTCGCTTGCGCTTCGGGCTCACACTCTTTGAGCGAAAGCGGGCGAACCGTGCGTCACCCTCACCCCCGGCCCCTCTCCCTCCAAGGAGAGGGGGGGAGAACGAACTCACGCGGCTACTCGCCCACGCCCAACCGTTCGACGGCGGTGAAGCGGCCCTGTTCCATGCTGCCGCCGCCGAGGAGCAAGAGCGTCGGCTCGCCGTTTTCGCCGGGGGCCGGCAGCAGGCGGTGGAAGAAGCGGGGGAACTCCAGTTCGCCCAGGTCCTCCCAGGCGTCGGCGCCCGGCGTGAGGCGCTGGACGAGGCCGGTCAGCGTCGTGGCGTAGACGGCGCCGTCGACGGCGTAGGCGGCGCTGCCGAAGCCGTCCATCACGTCGCCGTTCAGGTCCGGGCCGCGGGTCCAGGTTCTCGTGGCGACGTCATAGATATCGACGCGGCGGGTCGGTTCGCCCTCGGGGAGCATGCCGCCGATGAAATAAATCCGGCCTTCCTCGCCGGCCTCGGGGACGGCGGCGACGGAGTTCGCCCGCCGCGGCTGCGGGGGCGTGGGCAGCGTTTTCCATCCCCAGTCCTCGGAGTCCGGGTCGGCGGTCAGGTCGGCCACCAGGCCGGTGCCGTGCCAGGCGGCGCCCTCGTCGCCGGCCATCATCCAGCCGCCCAGCACGTAAATCCTGCCGTTCATCGTGACGGCGTCGAAGCTGCTGCGGCCGCCGGGCAGTTCGGGCAGGTCCTTCCACGCGCCGGTCGCCGGGTCGTAATGGGCGACGGTGGGCATCGAGTGCAGATCGTGCTCCTCCTCCAGGGAGTTCCGGGCCGTGAAGCCGCCGATGCGGACCACGCCGCCCCCCGGGTGCGGGACGAGGGCCAGGCCCTGCAGCTTGGGACCGCCGGGCAGCTCCTCCCAGCCGGCGGCGGGGTCGTCCAGTTTGAGGCGGCGGAACGCGCCGGACTGCTCGTCGGTGGAGTATTTGTGCGGCGTGCCGGGGTGACCGCCGTAGTAATACAGGTAGCCGTCGGCCACCGCGGCGCCGAGGCTGGTCACGCCGACCGGCAGGTCCGCCCCGGGGACGGCTTCGACGGAAATTTTGTCCTCACCGGCCGCGGCCGGCTCCGGGGCGGGCTCCTTCGCGGGGGCGGCTTGGAAGTCTTCGGGGGTGAACACGGCGGTGGCGTAGCGGCGGATTTCGGAATACTTCTGCCCGTCGAACTCGCCGACGCCCGGCAGGGCGACGTTGGCCCGCACGATCAGGCGGCCGGCGTCCTCGATCTCCTCGGCGGTCAGCGTCACCACGCCGTTCGCGTCAGCGACGTAGTCCTCGCCGCCGAGGTCCCCGTAGGCGTTCACCTCGGCCCCGGCGACGGGCACGCCGGCGGCGATCACTTTCAATTTATTGCCCGGCTCCGGCACGACGGCCAGCGATTGCGTATTGAGCGCGGCGGGGCGGCCGGCGTCTTCCGGGGCGGCCTCCTTCATCGCGGCGGCGACGTAGTCTAGGAAGAACGCCTCCCCCTCGCGGTTCATCACGCCGTAGGGCAACGACAGCGTATAAACCGTGCCGGGCGGGTCGGCGGAGACGTCCGCGGTCAGCGCGCCGCCGGTCGCGGTCAGTTCCAGCGCCTCGCGGGCGCCGTCGGGCGTGTGCCGGACGACGGTTCCTTTTTGCAGGATCGGCAGGTAGCGGGGCTCGTCCTCCTCCGGGCCCTCGCCGAACGTCAGCCGCAACGTCGGGGCGTCGCCGTCGGTTTCGACGGTGAGGAAGGGGAAGTGAGCCAGCGCCGCGGCGGGGGCCAGCAGGGCCATTGCCACGGCGAGGGAGGCGGTGCGGAGCACGGTTCGAGCGGCCAAAGGGGGAGGCGTCATGGGGGAAGCGGGAGGATTCTAACGGTCGGCGGCCGCCGGGCGGCCGGGGAGCGGTCAGGGCGTGCGGGTGAGGGGGAAGTCGAGGCGGTTCTCGCCGTCGGCGGTCAATTCGCGGCGGAGCGTGCTGCGGGCGTTATATTCGGCCGGCAGCGGCTTGAGGCGGGGGGAACGGGCGGTTCGCAGCTGCGCCAGTTCCGCGGGGGAGAGTTCCGCGTCGGCGGCGGGGCGGTCCGGATCGGCGGCGACGATCTCCACCCGGTGCACGCCCGGCGCGGGACCGGCGGCGGCGGGCAGGGCGAATTCGCCCGCGGTGATCGCCCCGCTGGCCCGCGGGCCGGGGGCGCCGTCGACGGGCACGAACGTCACCGTGCCGGCCGGCAGCGGGGCGCCGTCGACCGTGACCGTGCCGCGGACCGCGACCTGCGGCGGCCGCTCGCTCCCCCCGCAACCGGCCGCCAGCACGGCGGCGAGGGCGGCGGCCAAGGCGATCGCCGCCGACGGCGCGATCCCCGCCGCCGGCGTGCGAGGGGCCACGAGCGATCCGAGCCGGCCCGCCAGTTCCCTCCGCGGCGGTTCAAATCTCATCGACCACCTCCCCGCCGTTGCGGGTGGCGAGGGCGTCCAACAGGTCGGCGTCGACGAAGTCGCCGATCAACCGCACGGAGCCGTCGCCCAGCGCGAAGTTCACCCCGGCCTGGTGATCGCTGCGAAAACTGCGGGTCCAGTTCGTGGCGGTCGCCTGATCGGCGGCCCCGTCGTCCTTCGGATTGAACCCGTACTCCGTGGTGCAGACGGTCGAGCCGGGGAACGGGTTCGCCCAATAGGTGAAGGAGTATCGCGGCGTGCCCGTGCACGGGGTCGCCGCGCCCCGGGCGGAGAACAGGTAGCTGGGCAGGTTATAGGCCGTTTCGCCGACCATCAGGGTGTTGGTCGTGCCGTCCTGAAATTTGGCGATGGAGGTGTAGACGTCGGCGCTGTCGCTGTAGACCACGGCGCCGTTCTGCCGCGGGGCCGGGCCCGGCGGGCCGTAGGCCCAGTACTGGTTATAATCCTCGGACCCCATACTCACCGCGTAGGTGCCGGGGGCGCGGCCGCCGTCTTCGCTGCAACTGGGCACCTCCCGCGGGATCGTCGCGGTGGGGCAGAGGAACGTCGGAATCTTCTGCCCGCTGACCTCCTGATTGGCGGGGTCGTTATTGGACAGGGCGAAGTCGTACAGAACGAATTCGTTGCCCTTGTCCAATTCCGGCAGGATCATCGTGAAGAAGCTCCCGCCGGACAGCGTGGGATTCGCCCCGCCCATGCTGTTGGCGGTGGGGAACCGGTTCCAGGTGCCGTGATAGTTGTGGGCGGCCAGGGCGATCTGCTTGAGGTTGTTTTTGCACTGGCTCATCCGGGCCGCCTCGCGGGCCTGCTGGACGGCCGGCAGCAGCAGGGAGACGAGGATCGCGATGATCGCGATCACCACCAGCAGTTCGATTAACGTGAAACCGGACCGGACGCCGCGGGGCGCGACGGGACGGGGGAGAGACATCAGAGGGCTTTGCGAGAGGGGGCGGAAAGGGTCCGCCGTCTCGCTCGCTGGCCGGACCCGCCGCGTCATGGGGACGTCGGGGTTCCGCGGCTCGCTGGCTGGACGGTGTGATTGAGATTGCGTCTCAACCTCAGGCGCGTCAGACTAACCGCACCCCGACCTGCGGAAAAGCCCGCGGGCGGAGTTTTCCCCGGACCCGACCGATCGGCCGCCCCGATGCCCGCTCCGCCGACGCCCGACCCCCCGGCCCCGCAGGACGGCACGCCGCCCGCACGGCCCGCCGCCCCGTCCGCCGCGGCGCCCCCGCCGCGGCCGGAGCGGGTGCGGTTCGAGGACCTCGCCGGCGGGGCGGTCGAGATCGAGGTGGAGCACGCCGGCCAGGTCTACCGCCTGCGCCGCACCCGGGCCGACAAGCTGTTGCTGACGAAGTGAGGCGAGCCGTCAGCCCTGCCGTTCTCCCCTCTCCCTTGAGGGAAAGGGACCGGGGGTGAGGGTGAGGCGTGGATCACCCGCCCCCGCTCGGAGCCCGTGAGCCCGAAGCGCAAGCGAGGCCGCGCGATCCCGCCACGCATGCCCGCCTCGGCTCGCGCCTCGGGCTGCCGATTTTGAAAGCGGACCGTTTCGAAGCGTCCGGGCGTCGCCGCCCCGGGGGCGCGCCGCCTATCGGCGACGGCGAACCGAGGGAAGCGGGTTCGGGCGTCGGGCTACTCCGCCGTCGCGGCGAAGTGCGGTTTGAGGGCCTGATACAGTTGGCCGTAGGCCGGATAGAGGGCGTCGTAGCGGGCGGCGGTCGCTTCGTCCGGCGTGATACGGTCGGTGACGGAGATCGTCGCGTCGCAGGCGGCCTCGACCGATTCGTATTCGCCGGTTCCGGCCATCGCCAGCAGGGCGGCGCCGTAGGCGGGGCCCTCGACGGCGTTCGTCACCGTGCAGGGTTCGTGATAAATATCGGCCTGCAATTGGCGCCAGAAGGGGCTCTTCGCCCCGCCGCCGCTGAGGCGGACCTCGCCGATCGGCACGCCAAGTTCTTTGATAATCTCCAAGCTGTCCCGCATGGCGTAGGTCACGCCCTCCAGCACGGCCCGGCCGAGGGCGGCCCGGTCGGTGCGGAGGTTCAGCCCCACCCAGGCGCCGCGGGCGTTGGGGTCGGCGTGAGGGGTGCGTTCGCCGGAGAGGTACGGCAGGAAATAGAGCCCCTCGCAGCCGGGGGGCACTTCTTCAGCCCGTTGGGTGATGCGGTCGAAGGCGAAATCGCCGAGGTCCATGCACAGTTGGTTGCGGAACCACTGCAAACTGCCGGCGGCGGACAGGATCACGCCCATCACGTGCCATTTGCCCGGGACGGCGTGGCAGAAGGTGTGCGCCCGGCCGGCGGGGTCGAACTGCATCTCGTCGCTGTGGGCGAAGACGACGCCGCTGGTGCCCAGGGCGGCGCTGACCACCCCGGTGCGGACGATGCCGTTGCCCACGGCGCCGGCGGCCTGGTCCCCGCCGCCGCCGACCACCGGCACGCCGGCCGGCAGCCCCATCGCCTCCGCCGCGGCGGCGGAGAGGCGGCCGGTCACCTCCTGGCTCTCGTAGACCGGCGGCAGCAGGCCGGGGTCGAGGTCCAGCTTGCCCAGCAGTTCCTCGCTCCAGCGGCGGTTCGCCACGTCCAGCAGCAGCGTGCCGCTGGCGTCGGAGACCTCCGTGGCGAACTCCCCGGTGAGGCGATAGCGAACGTAATCCTTCGGCAGCAGGACGGTCTTGAGCTGGGCGAACCGCTCCGGCTCCTCGTCCCGCAGCCAGAGGATCTTGGGGGCGGTGAACCCGGTGAGGGCCGGGTTGGCGACCATGCGGATCAGCTCCTCCCGGCCGCCGGCGGCGTCGGTGATGGCGTCGCACTGGGCGCCGGTCCGCTGGTCGTTCCAGAGCAGCGCCGGGCGGATCACCTCGCCGTTCGCGTCGAGGAACACGCTGCCGTGCATCTGGCCGGACAGGCCGATCCCCTTCACCTCCGCCGGGTCGACGGAGCCGTCGTTGACGAGCTGCCGCACGGTGGCGATCGCGGCGTCGGCCCAGTGGCGGGGGTCCTGCTCGCTCCAGCCGGGCTTGGGCGTGAGGAGGGGGTACTCCGCGGAGGCGCTGCCCAGCGTGGAGCCGTCGCCCCGCACCGCCAGCGTTTTCGTGCCGCTGGTGCCGATATCGATCCCGAGGAAGACGGACACGGGCGGACTTTCGGCTGCGAGCGACAAGCGGACGGGAACGCCCCGGCGGAAACGCCCGGACGAGAGGAACGCCCTACTCTACCCGGACCCCGCCCCGCCCCGGAACCGTGCCCGACGCCCCGCCGCGCGCACGGCGGGCCGCAATCGGCCGGGACGGGTCGCCGGACCGCGACGCAGATTCGTCGGAACCTGGCAGACGGTGCGGGGTTTTCAGGGGGCGGGGGTGCGGATTCGGGTCGGCCGCCGGCCGCCGCGAACGACGCCGGGCCGCCGTTCGCGGGGGGTCGCCGTTCGTGGGGGGGGGCGGCGGTTCGTGGGGGGGCGGCGGTTCAGCAGGCCAGCGAGGGCGTCCCGTCGCGGCCGGAGACGCGGTCCAGCAGACGGCCGGCCCGCTTCAGTTCGCTTCTCAACTCCGACAGCGCCGCGGCGCCGTCGCCGCAGGCGGCGATCGCCCGCTCCGTCGCCGACACGCGATCGGTCAGCCGGTCCAGGGCGACGCGCAGCTCCGCCAGATCGCGCGACGGTTCGGCCGCCGGGACCGCCGGCGACGCCGGCGGGGTGCGGGTTTCCTCCAGTTCGCCGCGGACGATCGCCACGTCCGACGGCGCCTCCACCCCCAGGCGGACCGTCTGACCGGAGACGGCGACGACGTGCACGGTCACGTCCTGGTTCGGCAGCCGGACCGTCTGGCCGACCTTCCGAGCGAGTACCAGCATCGGGCTCCGTCCTGCCGTTCGGCGATCAGAGGCTTGTGGGAGGGAACGGCCGGCCGAGGGAAACCCTTCCCCCGGCCTCCCGTTCCCCTTGATAGGGAATAGGGGAGTTCTCCCCATGATTACGCCCCCCGTTCAGGCGTCCACCCCGAACCCGGCAGACGGCGCCGGTTTTCCGAACCTTTACGCCCCCGCCCGCCGGGGGGCGGACGGGGGCGGCGGGTGATCCGCCGCCGGGGCGGCGGTAGACTGACGCGCCCTGCGTCGCGTCGCTTTTCCAGCCACCCCAAACCCCCGCCCCCATGGCCGATTCCGATCCCGCCCCGTCCGACGCCGCGGACGCTTCCGACGGGGTGCGGATCGGGTTCGACCTGGGCGGGACGAAGATGTACGCCTGCGCCTTCGACGCGAAGTACAAGCTGCTGGGCAAGGACCGCCGCAAGACCAAGGGGCACCTCGGCAGCGAGGCGGGCGTCGAACGCATTATCACCACGATCAACGACTGCCTGGAGGACGCCGGCGTCAAAGCCAAGCAGGTGGTGGGCATCGGCGTGGGGGCGCCGGGCGTGACGGATCTCGACAAGGGCGTGCTGCTGAACACGGCCAACCTCGGCTGGAAGAACGTGCCGCTGGCGGAGCTGCTGAGCAAAGAGTTCGACTGCCCCGTCACCCTCTGCAACGACGTGGACGCCGGGGTGTACGGCGAATGGAAATTCGGCGCCGGCAAGGAAAAACGCTGCGTGCTGGGCGTGTTCCCCGGCACCGGCATCGGCGGGGGGCTGGTTTACGAGGGGGCGATCTTCCGCGGCGCCAAGATGAGCTGCATGGAGATCGGCCACATGCCGGTCGACCCGCTCGGCCCCCGCAGCGGGCTGGGCCAGAAGGGCACGCTGGAGGCGGTCGCCAGCAAACTGGCGATCGCCGGGCAGGCCGCCCTGGCCGCCTACCGCGGCCAGGCGCCGTACCTGATGAAAAACGTCGGCACCGACCTGACGGACATCCGCAGCGGCGCCCTCTCCGACAGCGCCGAGAAGGACGAGGTCGTCAAACAGATCCTGCTCGACGCCGCGGAGACCGTCGGCACGACGGTCGGCGGGGTAATCAACCTGCTGGCCCCGGACGTGGTCGTGCTGGGCGGCGGGCTGGTCGAGGCGATGCCCAAACTGCTGGTCCCCGCGGTGAGGAAGGCCGCCGAGGCCGCCGTCATGCCCGCCTTCCGCGGCGCCTTCGAGGTCGTCCCCGCCGAGCTGGGCGACGAAGCCGCCGTGATGGGCGCCGCCGCGTGGCAGGCGCGACAGGCCGAGTCCAAATGACAAATGACGAATGACAAATGACGAATGACGAATGACGAATGACGAAGTGTGAGCGCTGGGGATTTCGTCATTCGACATTCCTCATTCGTCATTGAGAGCCGCCTTCACCCCTCCGCCTTCCGCCTTGTCCAGCCCCGCCCCGCCGCTGCCCGTCGCCGTCATCGACGTGGGCGCGACCGCCATGCGGCTGGCCCTCGCGGAGGTCGCCGCCGACGGCTCCGTCCGCCCGCTGGAGCACCTCACCCGGGCGGTGAACCTCGGCAAGGACGTCTTCACCGACGGCGCCATCTCCCCCGCGACGATGGAGTCCTGCGTCGCCGTGCTGCGGGACTACCGGCGGGTGCTTGAACAGTACGACCTCTCCCCCGGCGGGCGCGGGCTGTCCGGCGGCGGGGCCGGCGGGGCGGAGGCCGGCGGCGGGCGGTTGCGGGTCGTCGCCACCAGCGCCGTCCGGGAGGCCACCAACCGCCTCACCTTCCTCGACCGCATCTTCGCCGCCACCGGCGTCGAGATCGAACCGATCGACGAGGCGGAGACGACCCGCGTCACCTACCTCGGCGTGCTGCCCTACCTCCAGGCCGACCCGGCCCTGCACGAGGCGACCGCCGCGGTCGCGGAGGTCGGCGGGGGCACCACGGACCTGCTGGCGATCCGCCAGGGGGACGTGCGGTTCTCCCAGAGCTACCGCGTCGGCGCCCTGCGGATGCGGGAGGCGGTCCGGGCCGCCGCCGGCGCCAGCCCCCGGCATCTGTGGGAACGCCAGGCCGAACGGGCCGCCCGCCGCATGGCCGCCGACCTGCCGGAGGACGCCTCCGCCCTGGTCGCCCTCGGGGCCGACGTCCGCTTCGCCGCCACCCACCTGATGCCCGCCCAACCCGGCGCCGGGGAGGAGCCCGAGGCCGGCCCGGACGCCGCCGCCCAACGGTTGCCGCTGTCATTGCTCCGGGAGTTCCTCGACGACGCCTTCGCCCGCACCGAGGACGAACTGGCCCGGCTGTATCACCTCCCCTTCGAGCAGGCCGAAACCCTCCGCCCGGCGCTGCTGGTCAACCTGCGGCTCGCCGAGGCGTTGGGGCTCGAGGAGATGGTCGTCGCCGAGGTGCACCTGCGGGACGGCCTGATCCGCGACACCGCCGCCCGCGGCGACTGGACCGACCGGGCCGCCGCCCAGGCGGTTCAATCCGCCTTCCATCTGGGCCGCCGCTACCGGGTGGACGGGGACCACGCCCGGCAGGTGGCCCGCCTCGCGGACCGGTTGTTCGAGCAACTCGCCGACCGCCACCGCCTCGACGCCCGCCACGGCCGCTTCCTGACCCTCGCGGCGCTGCTGCACGAGGTCGGCCTGTTCGTGGGCACGACGGGCTATCACAAGCACTCGATGTACCTCATCGCCAACAGCGATTTATTCGGGGTGAGTCGGCGGGACCTGAGCGTCATCGGCCTGGTGGCCCGCTACCACCGCCGGGCCAGCCCGAAGGCGACGCACACCCCCTTCACCCAGATGGACCGCCCGGAGCGCGTCGCCGTCGCCAAGCTCGCGGCGATCTTAAGACTGGCGAAGGCCTTGGACGAAAGCCGCAGCGGCCGGGTCAAGGACGTGACGGCCCGCGTGGACGGCGACCGATTAATTCTCACCGCCCCCGGCGTGGACGACCTCAGTCTGGAGCGCCTCGCCGTGAAGCAGTCCGGCCCGCTGTTCCGCGAGATCTACGGCCTGCGGGTCTTATTACGCGGCGGCTGAGCCGTTCGCCGACTCACCCGGAGCGTCAGCGAGGGCGTCGGCCGCAGGCCGACGTGCTGCGCACGCCGGGGCCCTCGCTGACGCGTCGGGTTGGTCTTGAAACCCGCCGGCGGCGCTCGGGGTTGAGAGGGGCGTCCCCTGTCGCCGTCCGCCCCCGGGTCTCGTCATGCTGCCGTCTCCCCTCCTCGCCGCGTTCCTCTGCCTCTGGGCGGAGCCCCCGGCGGAGCAGCCGGCCTACGACCCGCTGTCCGTGCCGGAGGGATTCGCGGCGCAGCCGCTCGACCTGACGGTTCACGACGCCGCCCGCGACCGCGAGATCCCGCTCCGCGTGCGGCTGCCGCAATCCGAGGAGCCGGCCCCGGTCCTGCTGTTCAGCCACGGGCTCGGCGGCAGCAGGGAGGGGGGCAGCTACCTTGCCGAGCATTGGGCCGCCCGCGGGTACGTCGTCGTCAACCTGCAACACCCCGGCAGCGACGAGGCCGTGTGGAAGGACGTCCGCCTCGGCGGTCGCATGGCCGCGATGAAGCGGGCCGCCTCCGCCGGCAACCTGCTGGCGCGGGTCGCCGACGTGCGGGCGACGCTCGATCAATTCGAAACCTGGAATCAAGAAGCGGGTCATCCGCTGCACGGCCGGCTGGATTTGACCCGCGTCGGCATGAGCGGGCACTCCTTCGGCGCCGTGACCACGCAGCACGTCGCCGGGCAGTCCCTCGGCCGTCGGGGCCCGCGGGGGTTGGACCCGCGGATCGACGCCGCCGTCGCCCTCAGCCCCAGCGTGCCGAGCCGCGGCGACGCGGCGGAGGCGTTCGGCCGGGTGGCGATTCCCTGGCTGCTGATGACCGGCACGAAGGACGACGGTGCCGGCGTCTCCATGCAAACCCCCGAAAGCCGCCGACAGGTCTTTCCGAACCTGCCCCCGACGATCGACCGCTATCAATTAGTGCTCAAGGACGCCGAGCATCACGCCTTCGGCGACGTCCGCGGCTTCGGCGTCCGCCCCCGCAATCCGAACCACCACCGGGCGATCCTGGCCCTCAGCGCCGCCTTCTGGGACGCCCACCTGCGGGCCGACCCCGCCGCCAAAGCCTGGCTGCACGGCGACGGGGCGAAATCGGTTCTCGAAGCGGGCGACGAATGGGACGCCCGGCCGGCGGGGAAATAACCCCGGGGGCGACAGCGTCCCGGACGCTTCAAGCGTCCGGGACGCTCGGTTCACGGTCCGCCCGCGGCGCCTCCCGCCCGACCCACCACACCCAGGCGATCAACACGCCCTGCAACGGCAACCGGGCCCACAGGGCCCACGTCGGCGTCGCCCGGCCGAGGTCGGTGCGGTGCGGGTTCACGACCATCTCGATATGCACCCAGAGGTAGCCGATCAGCATTGCGATCAGCCCCCACCTCGCCGCCGTCCGCAACCGCGGCACGAGCAGCCCGACTCCGCCGAGGATCTCCGCCGCCCCGGCGACGAGGTTCCAAACCCCCGGCCCCGGCAGGATCGGCGGCACGAGCGGCAGATAAATGTGCGGATTGAAAAAGTGATTCAACCCCGCCCCCACCAACGCCGCCGACAACGACCAACGGGCGGCGGTGCGCAGGCGGAGCATAGAAGCGGAATAAATAGAAATCAGTGCGAGCTTGACCGACCAACCCGAAGCGTCAGCGAGGGCCGGATGCGTCCCTCGCTGACGCTTCGGGTTAATTTGAGGCCGGGCTGAGCGTCTGGGGTATTCGCTCCGCTCCTGTCCCAGCCGTCCGGTCACCAATCTCAGCGTCGTCGTCCGCCGCGGGGACGTCGGCGTATTCGTCCAACCCGGGGTCGTCCCACACGTCCGCCAAGGCGTCGGCGGCGACTTGATAACCCGCGGGCGACGCGAATCCGCCGTCGCGCTCCTCCCCCCGATTTGCGGCGGCGGCCCGCAACGACTGGTACGCCGCGGCCGGCAGGATGACGTATTTGCGGTGCGTGGCGGCGTCCTCGACCTCCACCGGAGCGTCCGCGGAGGCGGCGAGGGCGTCCCGCAGTTCGTCGGTGAGGTGCGCGGTCATGGGGAAAGTCTAACCGAACTGCTCAGAAGGCGAACGGGCCTTCGCAGACGATCTCCCCGACCGGTTTGCGGCCGGAGGGCTCCTCCCGTTCGCGCAGCTCCTCCGGCAGATCGGCCGGGTCGCCGTGGCGGCCGACGGCGAACATCGCCTCCACCGCGAAATCCTCCGGCACGTTCAATTCGCGGCGGGCTTTGTCGAAGTCGAACCCGGCCATGCCGTGGACGACCAATCCCATCGCCGCCCCCTGCAGGGACAGATTCTGATAGGCCAGGCCGGAGTCGAAGGTGTGCACCGGGTTCGGCTTGCCGTTCCGCGTGAACGTCTTCTTGGACAGCACGACCCCCAGCACGGCCGCCTTCCCGCACCACGCCTGATTCGGCTCGGCCAGCAGCCCGAAGAAGGCGTCCCAGTGCGGCGTCTGGCGCCGGGCGTAGAGGAACCGCCATTCCTGTTCGTTATAGGTGCTCGGCGCCCACCGGGCGGCCTCGAACAGCCGCATCAATTCCTCCTCCGCCAACGCCTCCCCGCTCATCGCCCGCGGCGACCAGCGTTGGAGGAACAGCGGCTCGACCGGACGATCCGCCTCGCGGACGGACAGGGCGTTCGGCAACTCCGACACGGGGACGCTCCGGGGAAACGGGGGGCGGGGACGCTTACCGTACCGCGCCCGCCGGCGGGCGACACCGCCCCGGGCGTCGCCTTGTTCCGCTGACGGCGGGCGATTACGGTCCCCCGGCAGACTCATCAACGATCTTTGACGGGACGATCCGATGCACCGCCAGTCGCAACGGACCACGGGCTGGGAGCGTCGTCGGTGGCTGCAGGGGCTGGCCGCCACAACGGTCGGACTGGGAGTCGGTCGACGAGCCGCCGCGGCGGAGGACGAAGCAGGGGAGGAGAACGCCGCGGAGAACGAAGCGACGGCGACCGTGCTCTCGACGCGAACCATCGGCCCGCAGCCGGACCGCTACGCCGGTTGGCCGACGCTCGCCCGGCGGTCGAACGGGGACCTGGTCCTCGCGTTTTCCGGGGGGCGGGAGGCGCACGTCTGTCCGTTCGGCCGGGTGGACTGGATGGTCTCCCGCGACGACGGGGCGACCTGGAGCTGGCCGCGTACGCTGCTCGATTCGGCGACGGACGACCGGGACGCCGGCGTGCTCGAAACCTCCCGCGGGACTCTGCTCGTCACCACCTTCACCTCCGACGCCTGGGAGCCGATCCTCGAGCGGGCGGAGACCGCCGACGCCTGGCCGGAGGGAAAACGGGCCCGCTGGCAGGCCGCCCGCCGGCGCTTGTCCGAGACGGATCGGCAGGCGGAACTCGGCTGTTGGATGATCCGCTCCACGGACGGGGGCCGTTCCTGGTCGTCGCGGTCCCGCACGCCCGTCAACGCGCCGCACGGGCCGATCGAACTGGCCGACGGCCGGCTGCTGTACGCCGGCGTGCAGTTATGGCAGTCCCCCCGCCGCGTCGGCGTCGCCCAGTCGACGGACGACGGCCTCACCTGGGAATGGCTCGCCGAGATCCCCGCCCGATCGGGCGACGACCCCAAGAACTATCACGAACTGCACGCCGTCGAAGCCCCCGACGGCCGACTGGTCGCTCACATTCGCAGCCACACCACCGCCACCGAGCGGGAGACGCTGCAAACGCACTCGGACGACGGCGGCCGCACCTGGGCGACGCCGTACAGTATCGACGTGCGGGGCTACCCGTCGCATTTATTGAAGTTGCGGGACGGGCGGTTGCTGACGACCTACGGCTATCGGCTCCGGCCGATGGGCAATCGCGCCCGCGTCAGCGCCGACGGCGGCCGGACCTGGTCCGCCCCGCTGACGATCTCCGCCGATTCGCCGACGACCGACGTGGGCTACCCCTCCACGGTGGAACTCGGCGACGGCACGCTGCTGACCGTCTGGTACGAACGCCCCGCCGACGCCCCCGCCGCCGTCCTCCGCCAGGCCCACTGGCGCCTGGACGGCTAAGCGGGGCCGGGCGCCGCCGCCCGGCCGCCCTCGCTGACGCGTCGGGTTCTTGATGAAGCGTTTTTAGTGAGCCCGAAGCGCAAGCGAGGCGGAACGGCTCCGCCCCTCGCTGGCGCTTCGGGCTCACAGGCACCGCGACGGCGGGCGGAAGACCGTACTCAAACTGCCCGGGTGGCTGGGGCAGGAGCCGCGCGAGCCGAAGGCGAGCGAGCGGATGCCCCAGAACGAGCGGCGGTCGAACGCTCTCCTTCGGGAGTCACCGGTTCTGGGG
>NZ_JBINJD010000123.1:0-14713 GCF_043951915.1 Alienimonas sp. DA493
GGCGGCGCGGGGGCATGTCCCACCGCCGAGCGGCGGCGAATCGAGACGCGACGCGTGCGCAAAGGGCGTCCGAACCCGGGGCGGGGCGCTACGCCGCCATGCCGCGGGGGCCGGCGGGGTTTTCCAGCGTCAGGCCGTCGCCGAGTTCCTCCCGCAGGCGGCTCAGCACGTCCGGCAGGTCGAAGTGCTTCAGCACGCCGAACGGCAGCAGGGCGTAGGGCCAGTCGGCCCGTTCGTCCTCCACCAGCGCCCGCCAACTGGGCGGCAGGCCGGAGAGCGTCACCGACGCCGGTTTGCGGCCTTCCTCCAACAGCAGCGCCGCGGCCAGCGCCGCGGGAATCGCCCCCCAGCGATCCCCGCACAGGTGCAGGTCGCCGGCGTGGTGGTCGATGACGAAGGCCCAGGCGTTCAGCGCGTCCTTCACCCGGCCGCCGAGGATCGGCTCGTTCCACATCCGGGCGTAGGCGGAATACATGTAGCTGGAGCCGTAAGGCCGCAGGGCCTCGTTGGGGCCGACGGTGCCGGGCTCGGTCGCCCCGGTGCCGCGGACGTCGCAGCCGTAGATCTGGGCGCCCTCGAACCGCTCCGGCAGGCCGCGGGCGAAGGCGCTGGCCCGCGGGTCGTCCCCCTCCGGCTGGGCGAACGCGGCCCCGGCCCCGCGGTGGGCGACCAGCAGCACGGCCGGCTTGTCCAGCTTCGGCGGCGGCCCCTGCATCGATTCGTCCTGCAAGCGCAGCACCGGCACGGTGACGTGCGGCTCCGGCCGCAGGGCGAAGCGGGCCGCGCTGCGGGTCGGCAGACCGCTGGCGGAGCGCCACGCCGGAATGTCGTACGGCGGCGGTTCTGTGGGCGTCTCCGTCAGGCCCAGCGCCGTCCGGATCACGTCGGCGTCGACGCTGCGGGAGACCGTCGCGTCCGGCAGCGCCCCGCGGAGCAGTTCCCACACCGGCGTCGACCCGGCCTTGAGCACGGAGCCCTCCGGCGTGGCGAACAGGTCGGCGGGCTCCTCCGGCTCGGTGAACTCGAACGGCGGGGGGACCGGGCGGCCGGCGGCTTGGCAGAACGCCTCGACCATCGCCCGCCGCAGCGGCGGGTCGAACCCGTGTCCGCCGGGGGCCACCGTGATGCCGGCCGCGTCCGGCGTGTCGTTCGCCGCGGCGAGCTGCGCCAGCCGGCCGTACGCCTCCCGGGCCCCGCGGACATCGAAGAAGTCCGCCCGCTTCGCCAGAATCGTCGCCGAGCCCGTGCCGTCCTGCCCCTCGCCCAGCAGCGTGGGCACGAGGAAGCTGTGGTGGTCCATGCCCAGCTCCAGCATGTGCGGCGGGCACTGCTCGGCGTCGGCGGGCAGTTCGTTGCGGAGGTTGCGGGCCAGCGTGGTGACGTAGCAGCTCGGGGCGGCGGCGGTCACGCGATCGTCCCACGCCGTCACCAGGCAGGTCAGCGTGCCGCCGCCGCTGTTGCCGGTCACGCCGAGGAACGGCGAGATCGACACGTCCTCCCGCTCGGCCAGCAAGTCGATCCCCCGCAGGCCGTCCCAGGCCCGCCAACTGCCGAACCACTCCCCGGTCGGCCGCATCAGGCGGTCGAGCTGGTTGTGTTCCCCCACGGTGCCGCCGTAGGCGCTGTCGCGGCCCTCCTCCGGCCACTGGAAGCGTTCGCCCTGGCCGATCGGGTCGATCACCAGCGCGGCGAAGCCGGCCTTCGCCAACTCCACGCCGAAGGCCTGATACAGCGGATACGCCTTCCCGAGGTTGGAGTGCCCGCAGACGCCCAGCACGCCGGGGAAGGGCCCGTCGCCGGCGTCCGGGCCGTCCGGCAGATACAGCGCCGCGGTAACCAGCAGGCCGGGGCGGCTCTCGTAGGTGATCAGTTCGACCCGGTAGCCGTCCCGCTCCAGCGCGCCGGTGACGGTCGCGTTCAGCGGGGTGCGTTCCGGCTTGGGGCCGAAGCATTCCGCCAGTCGGGCCCGCACGTCGGCGGCGTGTTTCGCGGCGGCCTCCGGCCCCGTCTGGGAAGACTGGACGGCGGCGATCTCCTCCTTGATCCGGGCCATGTGCGCGGGCAGCTTCGCCTCGAAATACTCCTGCATCATCCGCGGGTAGGTCGGCTCGGGCGGCTCCGCGGCGGCGGAGCGCGACGGGGACGGCCCCGCGAACCAGACCGCGGCGGCCGAACCGGCGACGCCGCGGGAGAAGGCGCGGCGGGAGAGACGGGCGGGCATGAGGAACCTTTCGGGAGCGCAATGAGCCGGCGACGCGGGTCGGCCGTTATTGTGAACGCCCGATTGCCCGATTGCAGTTCCGCCCGGAACCCGGTTCGCCCGGAAGATTTCCCGCCCGTGTCCGAAGTCGCCCTCGAAACGCTGCTCTGCCGTCGTTGCGGCGCCCCGTTGCAGGTCGGGCCGGGGGCGAAGTTCGTCACCTGCGGGCACTGCGGCTCCTCGCTGCGGGTGGAGCGCTCCGAAAGCGCCGCCTGGACCGAACTGACGGAGCGAACGGAACGCCTTGAGGAGAAGGTCGAGCGGATGGACCGTCGTTCGGAACTGGCCGACCTGGACCGTGAATGGGAGCGCACCCGCAAGTCCCTGATGATCCGCGGGAAGGGCGTCCGGGAGAGCGAACCGAGCGTGTTCGGCGGCGTGATGGTGTTGGCGATCGGCGTGGTCGGGGCGATCTTCGCCGCCTCGATGGGGGCCCAGGCGGGGTTCCCGGCGCTCGTCGGCATCGGGTTCCCGCTGGCGTTCGCGGGCTTCGGAATCTTCGCGGCGGTGAGCCAGTTCGCCAACGCGGCGAAGTGGCGGGAGGCGGAGCGCCGCTACCGCCGCCGCCGGGCGGAACTCGAACTGGACCGGGGCGAACCGGGAGAGTGCCGATGAACGCCCCGAATCCCGCTTCCGCCTGCGCCCGCTGCGGCGCCCCGCTGCCCGCCGGGGCGACGGCCTGCCCGCATTGCGCGGCGCCGGCGCCCGGGGCGGCGGAACGGCTCACCGCCGCGGCGGACCGACGCCGGGCGTTGCGGGCGTTCACGCTGTTCGGACGGTCGGCGGCGCTGCTGTTCGCTGTCCCCGGGCTGCTGGCGGCCGGCGTGGCGTTCCTCCTGCTGGGGACGGCCGGCGACATGGTCCCCGCGGCGGTCCGGTTCGGTTTCCCGCTGTTCATGGCCGCGGTCGCCTGCACGCCGCTGGTCCTCTCGTTCGCTCTGCACTCCGGCGTGCGATCGCTGGTCGAGGCGGAGGAACCGGAGGAACCAGGTCCGCCGGGATGAGTCGGCCCGCCGGTCTCCCCTCCCTCGTCGCCGCTCCGATCGCCCCCGCCCGTCATGTCCGCCGTCGCCGAGTCCCTGCTGTGCGACCGCTGCGGCGCTCCGCTGGCGGTGGGGCCGCGGGCGCGGTTCGTCACCTGTACGCACTGCGGGGCGCAACTGAGCGTGCACCGCTCGGCCAGCGCGGCGTGGACGGAGACGCTGGAAGAGGTCGCCGCCGCGACCGGCCGCATCGAGGCGAAGCTGGACGCTCTCGCTCTGCGGCCGCGGCTCGAGGCGTTGGAGGAGGAGTGGGAGACGACGCAGGACGAACTCGGCGTTCCCGTGCAGGACGGCCGGCGTCGACCGCCCACCGCGACCGACGCGTCCCACACGGCGCTCGGTTTTCGAACGCTCGCCGTCCTCGTGTTCGGCGCGATTGCGATCGGCGCCGCTCTGAAGGGAGACGCGGGCGCGTTTGTCTTCGGTTTGTTGTGGGCGTCGGGAGTCGGTGCGTTGATCTGGTGTCTCGCCTGGCTCGCGAAGACCGGCAGCCTGGAGCGGGCCCGCCGGTACGCCGCCGCGGAGCGGGACTACCGCCGCCGCCGGGCGGCGCTGCTGGGGCCGGGAGACGACGCGGAACCCAATTCGGATGACAATGAGCCGAACCGCCCCGCCGTTCGCCGACGCCGCCACGGTGGAGGCGCTGGACCGTCGCTGGGAACGGGAGCGGCGCCGGCTCAGTCTTCCGACGAAGACGCCCGGCAACCGATACGTGCCGACGTACGCCCGGGCGGCGTTCATGACCGGCACCGGGTACCTCGCCGCTGTCGTCCTGCGGACCGTGCTGCGGGAGGAGCCGCGGGCCGGCCTGGCGCTCCCGGCGTTCGTGGCCGCGGCGACGACGGTCGGGGGGCTGTGGCTGCTGTGGAAGACCCGGCGGTTCAACGCCGCACGGGCCGCCTACCTCGCCCGGCGGGAGGAACTCCGCGAAAACCCGCCCCTTCCGCGGGCGGGGCGGGCACGCTAGCGTGGCGAACTAACCCATCGGGCGTCTCCAATCCGTTCGCCGGTTCCCGGCGGGCCGGGCGGCGTGCGACGGGCTTCGATCCGGGCGGTTCCGCCCGGCGAGCGTTCCGCTCAACCGGCCCCGGCGCTGTTCCCCACGGCGTCGGCGCCGGTCCGTCTCACCCGTACCCGCCGCTCGGCGGGAGGAGGTCGCGATGTCCTTCCCGAACACCGCCGCCCGCTTCGCCCGCTCGCCGCGGACCAAGGCGCCGCGGAACGGCTCCACCGGGCAGGTCGCCGCCCGCGGCCTCACGGCCGCCGACGTGATGACCCGCAAACTGATCACCCTCGCCCCCGACACGCCGGTGCAGGAGGCGATCGGCACGCTGCTGAAGAACCGCATCTCCGGCGCCCCGGTGGTCGGCCCCGGGCGGTCGTTCCTGGGGGTGTTCAGCGAGAAGATCTGCATGCGGGTCCTGCTGGACGCCGCCGCCGAACAGGTGCCCTGCTGCGGCACGGTCGGCCAGTACGCGGACGCCGACGCCCAGACCGTCACCGAGGACACGCCCCTGCTGACGATGGTCCACCTGTTCAACGAGGGCCGCTTCCGCCGCCTGCCCGTGCTGCGGCACGACGCGGACGGCCGCGCGGAGGTCGTCGGGCAGGTGAGCCGCCGCGACGTGCTGTGGGCCGCCTACGACCTCGGCACGTTCAGGCCCGCGCGGGAGACGCCCCACCCGCTGTACCTCTCTGGCGTGCGGGCCGCCGACGACGCCGTCCCGGTGTAGGCGCCCGCCCCGGCGGTCCCGACCGGGGCCTTGGACTGGGCTCGGGCCATCCTGATGATAACAGCATGTCGACGCTCCCCCCGCTGCTGTTCGTCGCGGCCTCGCTGGCCGCCGCCTCGCCGGCCATCGGTCCCGTCGTCGAACGGGGCGCCGTATTCGAGGTCGCCCAGACCGTCACCCCGGCGCCGGCCGACCCGCTGCGGGGCGTGCCGGCGAAGGTCGTCTTCACCGGCCCGGGCGGACAGACGGCGCGGGTCGATCTGTTCTGGGACGGCGGGGAGGTGTGGAAGGCCCGCTTCGCCCCGGACGCCGTCGGCGTCTGGCGCTACGAGGTGCGGGGCGAGGGGCTGAACGTCGAGGGCGACCCGCAGACCTTCACCTGCGTGCCCTCGGACCGCCCCGGCCCACCGCGGGTCGCCGACGGCGCCCGGCACTTCACCCGGGCCCGGCCCCGCGGCGAGGGGGCCGGACAGCCGGCCCCTTGGTTCTACCTTGCCGACACCGCCTGGAACGGCGTGCTCAAGGCGAAACCGGAGGACTGGGACCGCTTCCTCGACGTGCGGAAGGCGCAGGGCTTCACCGCGATCCAGTTCGTCGGCACGCAGTGGCGCGGGGCGAACGACGGGCTGCCCGTCAAACCCTTCACCCTGACCGACGGCAAGGTGACCGGGGTGAACCACGACCTGCTGCGGGCGATGGACGCGAAGGTCGCCGCGATCGCCGCCCGCGGCATGGCCCCGGCCCCGGTGCTGCTGTGGGCGCTCGGCCCCGACGACCCCGGCAACGCGTGGAGCGAGGAGGACGCGGTCCTCGCCGCCCGCTACCTGAAGGCCCGCTGGGGGGCCCACGGCTGCGTCTGGCTGCTGGGCGGGGACGGCAAGTACCCGGACGCCGACCGCTGGAGAACGATCGGCCGCGGCGTGTTCCCGGAGGGGGAGTCCGACGGCAGCGGCGTCGGCCGCGGCCCCGTCACCCTGCACATGGCCGGCCGCAACTGGGTGTTCGAACCGTACGCCGACGAGCCGTGGTTCGATTTCGTCGGTTACCAGAGCGGCCACGGAGCCTCCGACGACGACCTCAAGTGGCTGACGCACCGCCGGGCGGCGGCGGAGTGGCGGGAACTGGAACTGCCCCTGATCAACCTCGAACCGAACTACGAGGCCCACCCCGCCTACGGCACCGGCGTGCCGCACGACGCCGGCGCCGTCCGCCGGGCGGCGTGGTGGAGCGTGCTGGTCGCCCCGCCGGCCGGCGTCTCCTACGGGCACAACGCCGGCTGGGTCTGGAACGAACAGGCGGGCCCGGTGGAGGGCCACGGCGGCCTGCGGGCCGGCCCGTGGAGCGACGCCCTCAATGCGGAGGGGGCGGAGGACATGGGCGTCCTCCGGCGGTTCCTCGACGTCGGCCCCTGGACCGAGCTGCGGCCGGCGCCGGACCTGGTGGTTCAACAAAGTGACGACCCCGCGGCCTTCGTCGCCGCCGCCCGGACGCCGGACGGCAAATGGACGGCGATCTACACGCCGGGCGGCGGGACGGTGATTCTTTCCAAAGCGGGGCTCGCTCACGACGGGGCCTGGCTGCGGATCGACCCCCGCACCGGAGAGCGGACCCCGCTGCCGATCGATGAATCCGGCGTGTTGCAGACGCCGCCCGGTCATGATTGGGTCATCGAGCGGCGGTCGGAGTGAACCGTTTGCGGCGGCGAGCGTAACCCCTGACGGCGACGGCGCTTCCCCCGGCGGGGAGCGCCCGCCGTACACTGTCTCGTCGCCGTCCCCCCGTCTTGGAGCCGCCGCTGTGAAGTTCGTTCTCCCGTGGCTCGCCGGGGTGTGCGCCGTCGGTCTGGTGGTCGGGGCCGCGTGGGTCGGCGTGACCTACCTGCCCCCGCCCACGCCCGCCGCCGAACGGGCCGCCCCCCCGGACCCCTTCGCCCCGCCGGAGAAGGCTCCGTTGAAGCCGGATCACGACTACGTCGTGCTGGTCCGGGCGGTGGAGGTCGCCCCAAAGGGGCAGGGCGACAAAACGTGGGAACGCGGCTTCGACGACGGCCCGGACCTCGCCTACGACCTCTCCTGGCGGGGGAACGTGATCTTCACCTCCTCCGTCGTGGAGGACACGCTGATCGGCCGTTGGGAGGCGATCAACGTGGACGTCTGGAACAGCGTGCAGAACGGCGGCTCGGTGGACCTCGGCCAGGCGTTGAACAACGGCGCCGTGATCCGCACGCCCCCGGCGCCCGAACGGGGCGAGGGCGAAAACGCCCCCCCGACCGTGGACGCCTCCGCCGGCGTGCTGACCGTGCGGGTCTGGGACAGCGACGTCTTCGACAACGACGAGGCCGGCACGGTGAATCTGCTGATGAGCGACCTGACCGAGGGCGACAGCGAACTGCGGTTCGACGGCGGCGAGGCCGGCGCGATCCGCCGCCTCAGCGTCCGCGTGACGGACCGCGAGGTCCCGATCCGCAACCTGATTGAGATGCTCCGGGCCCCGTGAGCGGCCCGGCGGCGCCCTGCCGGCCGACGGCGCGTCACGCCGCTTTGGCGGGCGTCGGACGGGCGGCGGGGAGCGGCGCCCCCGGGGCGTCCCCTTCGCCTTCCCCTTCCAGCCCGCCGTATTCGACGCCGGCGAGGTCGGCGACGCGGCGCATGATCCGCTCCGTCGCCTCGGCGAGCACCGCCGGGGTCTTCCGCTGCCCCCGCAGGTCCGACAGGTCCACCGGCTCGCCGTAGTGGATCTCCGCCCGGGTCGGTTTCAGCAGGGCGGTGTAGAGGTTCTTGCCCCGCGGAACGTTCCGCAGGCCGACGGGGAACACCGGGGCGTCCGTGGAGAGGGCGAGGAACGCGGCGCCGGGGGTCGCCGGGCGGAGGCGGTCCGGGTCGTGATTGATGCCGCCCTCGGGAAACAGCCCGACGAAGCCGCCCTCCTTCAGCCGGGTGAGCGCGATCTTCACCGCCCGCATGTCCCGGCCGCTGCGGGCGACGGGGATCGTGTCCAGGGCGTCGTAGAACCACTTCAGCTGAGGAACTGCGTACAGCTCCCGGGCCATCAGGAAGGCGATCGGGCGGATCTGCTCCGGGACGTCGGCGTGACGGCTCCAGAGCAGCATCGGGTCGCCGGGGCCGCGGTGATTGGCGACGATCAGGGCGGCGGTGGGGGAGGGCTCGCCGCCTTCCCCGGGCCGCGAGGGGCCGCGGGGGAAGGGGCAGGGTTTGTTGCGGGTCGCCCGCCAGAGCCCGCCGGTCAGCGGGATCGCCAGCACGTAGAGGAGCCAGACGAGCCGGCCGTGCGGGCAACGGCCGGAGCGGCGCCACGCCCACGCCGCCGCGGCGGCCGCCGTCAACAGGGCCGCCCCGCCGATCGCGAGGGCCGGGGGGAACTCAGGCACGGATCGGAGAAGGCGAGAAGGACGAGGGAAGATGGGTTTTAGCGCCGCGCCGCACCCCGCTCCATGCCGGTTTCGGGACGAAGCGGCGGGGCGAACCGGCGGCGGGCGACGCGGCGCCGCTTGGGACCGGAGCCGGTTTCGCGGAAGATCGCGCGGGTGTTCCGCCGCCTCGCCTCCCACCTGTCCGACGAATTCGCCGGCCTGGGCTTGCTCTACGGGGTGATGCGCTACCGCCAGCGTCCGCCGCAGCGGGGCCCGGCGAGCGACGCGGACGCGGCGGCGCTGCTCTCCGGCGATCCGGCCAAGGTCTTCGGCCCGCTGCCGGCGGGGGTGGACCCGGCGAGCCGTTCCTTCCCCCCGCCGGTCGCCGAGGCGGGGCGGGTGCCGGGGTGCGACCGGGCGTTCGATTTCGCGTTCCCCTCCACGGAGACGACGGAGTTCGCCGTGAACAACGAGGTCCGCGGCCGCCTGTGGCGGGCGGAGCGGACCGACGGCCCCCGCCGCGTCGCGCTGACGCTGGACGGGGTGACGCAGCCCAGCTTCGGCAACATGCGGGGCTTCGCCCGGACCTGCTGCCCGGCGGGGATCGACGTGGCGACGATCGACCTGCCCTTCAACCACCGCCGCACGCCGGAGGGCTTCCGGCCGGGGCAGCTGATCCTCGGGGGCGACCTGCCGCACGTGCTCAGCGTGTTGCGGCAGGCGGTGCGGGACGCGGCGGCGACGTTCCGCGGCCTCGCCGAAAGCGGCGAGTACCCCGGCGGCGTCGGCTTGGCGGGCATCAGCTTCGGCGGGTGGACCGTGCTGCAAACCGCGGCGCTGTTGGGCTCCGTCTGGAAGGAGCAGGCGCCGGTCGGTCCGCGGTGGGTCTGCGGCGTCTGTCCGGCGGCGGACCTGCTGCTCGCCCTGACCGACGGCGGGGCGATCGTGCGGGCGGCCCGCCGGAATCTCCGCCTCGGCCCGTCGGCCCTGACGGAACTGGCGCCGGTGGCGAACTCGATCCGTCCCGGCGCCTTCCCCCGGCCCGTGCCCGCCGACCCGCCCGACGCCGCCGGGGAGGGGCCGAACCGGGTGACGCTGCACGCCGGCCGGTACGACCGATTCGTGCCGAACCCGGCGATCGAACGCCTCGCCGCGACGTGGGACGCCGATCTCATCTGGCACCGCACCGGGCACATGGGCCTCGCCGCGGCGCCGCCCTACCTGCGGGCCGTCTCGGAGCCGTGGACGCACGACGCCCTGTGGCGGTGACGGCCGGCGGCGCGGCCGGTTCTCTTTCGGAACCGTAGCGACCGGACCGGCGGGCGGGCCGTTTGGCGGCTTCGCGGCCGAAGGACCGCCGCGTCCCGTCGCGGGGCGGGGGAGTCTCTGGGCACGGCCCCGTCCCCGCCCCCGGTTCCCGCCGATGTCCGTTCATTCCTCCTCCGCCCCGCTGTCCGGCGATCCGTGGATCTCCGTGCGGGAGGTGATGAGCCCGGCGGGACCGACGCTCTCCGCCGGGGCGTCGCTGGCGAACGCCGTGGACGCCGTGCTGCGGGAGAACGTCGATCGCATCTGGCTGACGGCGCCGGACGGCCGGCTGGCCGGGCAGGCGACGAACGAGGCGCTGCTGCGGGCGGAACTCCGCGGCGTGCCGGGCGAGCGGCCGCTGTCGGCGCTGTCCGAGCCGGTCGCCCCGCTGGACGAGTCCTCCGACGCCGCCGCGGCGGTCGTGCGGCTGGGCCGCGACGGGGAGACCCGACTGCCGGTCACTCAAAACGGGGAGTTGATCGGCGAACTGACCCGCAACGACGTGCTGGCCCTGGTGCACGGCGTCCGCCGCATCGCCGCCGCCGCCGGCGTGGCGCCCACGCCCCGTCCGCAAACGGCCGACGCCCCCGCCGCGGCGCCCGTGGAGAAACCCGCCGAGTCCGTCGGCCCCGCCGCTCCGCGGTTCCTGTCCCGTCGGGCGGGGGTGCGGACCGGTCAGCGCCAACGCTGAGCTTGCAGACGCACCTGTTCCGCATGCTCGCCCGTCAACAGCGGGATGAGATTCGGGCACTGGTAGAACGGCGCCCAGTCCGGGCCGCGGACGTTCAGAATCCAGTTCAGCCCCTCCGCGAACGCGGCGGCGTCCTCAGCCTCCCGCAGCAGCGGGCGGAGTTCCTCGTAGCTCATGTCGAGGCAATACAAGAACCCGTCGGAGGCTTCCAACGTAGGGTCCCGCTCGAACTCCAGCGCGACCGGGTAAAGGTAGAACAGCAGGCTGCCTGGCTCGTCGCACATAAACGCGAAGACCGACCGGTAATAATCCAGGTCCTCCCGCGAGACGTGCCACGGCATGTTGTGGGCGATCGGGCGTTTGGCGTATTCGCCCTTGTTGTAACCGAAGCCGTCCAGCAGTTCCGCCTGTCGCAGGTCGATCGGCGGCGGGCCGTGCTTCTCCGACAGCGCCAGCACCGCGGGGTGCGGCGGGTTCTCCGGGCGGGGCGTGGAGCTGACCCAGCCGTCGCGGCGCCGTTTGCGGTCCTTGCGGCGGCTCATCGGCGTGGGATCAGGGCGCCGGGACGGGGAAAGGGTCTCCCGGGCCGCCGTTGGGGCCTTCGTCGTGGGGCGGGGTGACCTCTTCCCGCCGCCACAGGGCCCGGACCGGGTGGCTGAAGGCGAACCAGATGGCGATCAGGGGGACGGCGAATTCCTGGAACACCACGACCGTGATCGCGGCGAACAGCAGCTTGATGATGAACCACGGGCTGCGTTTGCTGCGGGCGAACTGATTGACGACGTGCGGATACCGCACGCCGGAGACCATCAGCCCCGCCGCCAGCAGGGTGACGATCGGCAGGCCGAGCTTGATGAGCACCAGCACGACGCCGGCGACGTCGTCGCTCCAGGAGAAGCGGCCGCGTTCGCCCAGCAGGATGTCGTTGAGGCCGCGGATCGCCAGCGGCACGCCGGCCACCACCGCCGCCGCCGCCGGACTGGGCAGGCCGCGGAAGACCGTGTGGTCGTCCTCCTCGTCGGTCTCCACGTTGAAGCGGGCCAGCCGCAGGATTGCGCAGAGCACGAACAGCACCGCGCAGCCCCACAGCATCCGGCCGGGCCACTCGAACCACAGGTCGCCCTGTCCCGCGAAGGTGTGCCCGACGAGTTGGAGCATCAGGAACGCCGGGGCGACGCCGAAGGAGAGGGCGTCGCACAGGCTGTCCAGTTGAGCGCCCAGTTCGCTGCTCTGCCCGAGCAGCCGGGCGGCGGAGCCGTCGAAGGCGTCGAAGACCATCGCCGCGAAGATCAGCAGGGCGGCGACGAACAGATGTCCGCCGGCGGCCTCGTCGGCGGGGATCTCCCCCAGCCCCACGGCCTGCACCTTGGCGGCGATCGTGATCGAGGCGAAGCCGCACGCCGCGTTGCTCAGCGTCAGCAGGGTCGGCAGCACGGCGATCAGCCGGGCGCGTTTCCTGCGGCGGGCGGGCGCCGGTTCGGCCGGCTCCACCGCCCCGGCGGTCTCTGCGTTGAGCGCCGGCGGATCGTGCTGCGGGCTCATCGCGGCGCGCCCGGGGCGGGGGGCTCTTCGGTCGTCCCGGCGGCGGGCGACTCCTGCGGGGCGGTCGGCATCCGGGTGGTGAGCGGCGGGAAGGTGTCCGTCGCTTCGCCGGGCAGCGTGTCGTTCACCATGTAGGCGGCCAGTTCCGTTTTGCCGCCGAGCACCTTCTGGCCGACCTTCACCCGCACCGTCAGGCCGGGTTCGTCCGGCATCAGCAATTCGGTGCGGCTGCCGAGCTTGATCATCCCGATCTTCGCCCCCCGCGGCTTCACGTCGCCGGGCTTGAGCACGCAGACGATCCGCCGGGCGACGGCGCCGGCGATCGCGTGCAGCACCATGCGGCGGGGCGGGCCGTCGGCGGGGTCGGTCGTTTCCAGCCGGAGGTGGGCCTGTTCGTTCTCCGTGACGCTCGCCGGGTCGCGGGCGTCGAGGTACTTGCCGGGGTGGTAGTCGATGCCCACCACCCGGGCCGCCTGCGGCCAGCGGTTCACGTGGACGTTAAAGATGCTCAGGAAGATGCCCACCCGCACCGCGGGTCCTTCGAGGAAGGGGTGGTAGTCCAGCTTGGCGATCTCCGCGATCGTGCCGTCCGCCGGACTGACGACCACGCCGGGTTCGTCGGGGATCGTCCGCGGCGGGTCGCGGAAGAACCACACGCACAGCGCCCCCGGCACGAGGCTGATCACGGCGAACCAGAACAGGACGCTCTCGAAGGTGATCTTCCCGTCCCAGTACTCCGTGACGTCGAAGCCGTCCCGGCCGGCGTAGATGCAGGCCCACAGCACGATGGGGGCGAACCACATCGCGCTGAACACCAGCAGCTCCGCGAGCCCCCAGCGGGCGAAGCCGAGGTGGTTCCGCCAGGTGAACGGGTCGTTCTCGGCGTCCCAATGCCAGCCGCCGGGCTGGTTCTCGTAGAACTTAACGTCCCGCGGATCGAGCACGTCGTGCGGGGCGGGGTTGCGCTCGCCTTTGCGGCAGGCGGCCATCCGCTTCACGTATTTCGGGCGGAAGGTGCGGAGGTACCAACGCCGCACATGGCCCCAGGCCAGTTCCAGGCTCATCACCCGCCCGCCGCCGGGCTGGATGTTCACGAACTCCGGCGGCAGCGATTCCAACGCGCCGTCTTGGGAACCGGGGTCGGCGGGGACCGGGTCGGCCGGCCGGGGACGGTCGGCCGCGGAGGCCGGCTGGGGGACGGGGTCGGGGAGGGGCAACGCAGACCGGGGCGACGGGGAAGCGGAAACGGGAAACGACGCCGCGACGGGGGACCGCAGCCGCGACGGGGCCGAACCCCGATCCTAACCCCCGCCCGGTCGCGCGTCGCACCTCGGGCGACTCTCGGGGCCGGGTCTCTCCCACCGTCGCGGCGAAGCTGGTAAAACCCCCGCCCACGCCTCCTCACGATCCCCCGCACGATCCCCCCGATGTCCCTCGCGATCACCAGCGTTCACGGCCGGCAAGTTCTCGACTCCCGCGGCAACCCCACCGTCGAAGTCGACGTGCGGCTGGAAGACGGCACCCTCGGCCGGGCGATCGTGCCCAGCGGCGCCAGCACCGGCGCCCACGAGGCGGTCGAACTCCGCGACGGCGACGCCGACGAGTGGGTCGGCAAGGGCGTCTCCAAGGCCGTCCGCAACGTCAACGAGGTGCTCGCCGACGCCCTCATCGACCTCGACGCCACCGACCAGGCGGCCGTCGACCGGGCGATGCTGGAACTCGACGGCACTGACAACAAGGGCAAGCTCGGAGCGAACGCGATCCTGGCCTGCTCCCTGTCGGTGGCCCACGCCGCCGCCAAGGCCAGCTACCTGCCGCTGTTCCGCTACCTCGGCGGCGTCGGCGCCGTGACGCTGCCCGCCCCGATGATGAACATCATCAACGGCGGCGAGCACGCCTCCAACGGGATCGATATTCAAGAATTTATGGTCATGCCCCTGGGCTTCGACACCTTCAGCGACGGCCTGCGGGCCGGCGTCGAAACCTTCCACCACCTCAAGAAGGTGCTCGCCGGCAAGGGCTACAGCACGAACGTCGGCGACGAGGGCGGCTTCGCCCCGGACCTCAAGAGCACCGACGAGGCGATGGAGGTCATCCTCCAGGCGATCGAGAACGCCGGCTACGCCCCCGGCGACCAGATCAAGCTGGCCCTCGACTGCGCCAGCACCGAGTTTTATAAGAACGGCGCCTACCACATCGAGGGCAAGGAACTGTCCTCCGAGGGCATGGTCGAGTACCTCGCCAAGCTGGCCGAGAAGTACCCGGTCTGCAGCATCGAAGACGGCCTCGCCGAGGACGACTGGGACGGCTGGAAGAAGCTGACCGACGCCATCGGCGACGACGTGCAGCTCGTCGGCGACGACCTGTTCGTCACCAACTCCTCCCGCCTGGCCGACGGCATCGAGCAGGGCGTGGGCAACAGCATCCTGGTGAAGGTGAACCAGATCGGCACCCTCACCGAGACGATCGAGGCCGTCCAGATGGCCTACCGCAACGGCTACACCGCCGTGATGAGCCACCGCAGCGGCGAGACCGAGGACACCACCATCGCCGACCTCGCCGTCGCCCTGAACACCGGACAGATCAAAACCGGCTCCGCCAGCCGGACCGACCGGATCGCCAAGTACAACCAGCTCCTCCGGATCGAGGAGATGCTCGGCGAAAACGCGGAGTACGGCGGCACCATCTGAGCCCGTCGGCTCTTTTAGCGTGAGCCCGAAGCGCAAGCGAGGGGTTCGGCGTCCGCCCCCCCGGCGGACGCCGGAC
>NZ_JBINJD010000124.1:0-14685 GCF_043951915.1 Alienimonas sp. DA493
CATTCACTCCCGCTCGCTCCGCTCACGAACGGCGGCAGGATGCCGCCGCTACGGGGACATCGAGTCCTGCTCGAGTACGCACGGCCGGAGCTTGCGCTCCGGGCTCATGTGGCGTTGCGAATCCGCTGCGGGAGCATGCGCTTCTCGATGCGGGCGCCGGTGGCGTCGAACAGGAACAGGCAGTTGCGGACGGCGTCCCAGACGGCCGTCAGCCGCACGCTCCGCGGGCCGAGCAGCGTGTACTGACAGCCGCACGGCTTGCCGGCCTTCGTCAGCGGGGCGGCCACGGTGCGGAACTGCTCGGTCAGCAGATTCTCCCGGGCGCACAGCGTCTCGTGCACGTAGGCGTGCAGTTGCTCGAGCGTTCTCGGGGCGGCGGTTCGCGTCGGGGAGGAGGAGGACGGCGGAGCTGCGGGGGCGTCGGAGTTCGGCACGAACCCGCCATCGGCCCGCCGGCGGGCTGACGTGGGGCGAACCGCGATTCGGCCGCGCCAGACGCAACGCCGGACGAAGCGGCGCCACGCCGCCGACCGGCGCCGCCGGCAGAACCGCCCCCGCGGCCGGTCGAGCCGCTAAGATTGCGGCATGAGCGATCAAGCCGACCCGCCCGGCCCGCCCGCGTTTCACCTCGACGGCCGCCTGTACGTCCGCGAGATGCAGAACTGGAAGGCGGTGATCAAGCGGGATTTCGCCAAGCTCTACTGTCACGCCAAAACGCCCGGCGAGGACTTCTATCACCTGCTCACCGGCGGGGAGCTGTACCTCGACAACGGCGAGTCGAAGCTCTGCCTGAACTGCGCCGTCCGCACCGGCGTCCTCACCACCGACCGCCAGCACTGGCAACGCGAGCCGAAGCCGACGGACGTTCGGATCGTGCCGAACGAGGACGTCGGCTTGTAGGGTCCGCTGTGCGGACCGTCGCCCTCACATGCGGCGCCCTCAGTCGCGGTCCGCACAGCGGACCCTACGTCTTCCGCCCCGCGAACCACACGCAGCCCGCCCCGAGCAGCACGGAAACCGCCGCGGCGGCGAGGACTTCCGCCGGCAGGTGGGCCGTTTCGGAGACTTCGACATCGAACCGTTCGCTCAGCTCCTGCTTGTAGCTGGCGATCGACAGCAGGGCCGCGTTGCTGACGGCGTGGAGCAGCATGCCGGGCCAGAGGCTGCCGGTGCGGACCCGCACCCAGCCGAGGAGCAGGCCCAGCAGCGTCGTGCCGATCAGCCGGTCGAACAGGCCGAGGTCCTTCACGACGTGAAACACGCCGAAGATCAGCCCGCTGGCAATCACGGCCCAGACGGCGCCGAACAGGACCTTCAACCTGGTCAGCACGAAGCCGCGGAAGGCGAACTCCTCCGTCACGGCCGGCACGATCGCCAGACAGGCCAGCACGAGGGGCAGCGGGAGGGTTTCGATCCGTTCGCCGAACTCCGCCAGCCGGCCGGCGTCGCCGATGCGGTCCGCGGCGCCGAGGGCCAGCAGGATCTCGAACACCCCCGCCCACGCCCCCAGCCCCAATAACAGGCCGCCGAGCAACCCCACAACCGACGGCGTCCGCAGGGCGAAGGTCCGCCGCGTCGAGCCGCCGGCCCAACGGGCGATCGCCCAGGGCAGGCCGACGAACACCAGTAGGGAGACCGCCGCGTTGGCGATCAGCAGCGTGGGCAGGTCGACGGCGGCGAGGCTCTCCTCGTCCGTCAGCCCGGCGAGCTTGCCCGGCACGCCGCCGAGCACCAGAAACGCCGCGACGCAGGCCAGCGTGCCCAGCAGCACGGCCCCCAGCGGCGGGACGCCGTCCGGCCGGGAGGGCGGTTTGAGGAACTCGCCCCACCCGCCGGGGCCGCCGTAGAGGATGGCGTCCGTCCCGAAGATGCGGGCGGCGACGCTCAGGGCCAGCCCGGCGTAGCAGACGGTCGACACGACCGCGACCAGCGCCGGCAGCGGCGGGGCCGTGCCGCTGAGGACTTCCCGGGCCAGCAACACGAGGTTCATCAACGGCGCCGCGGCCCAGGCGAGGTCCAGCTCGATCGACGGGGTGAGGGCCAGTCCGCCCGGTGCCAGGCAGCAGAGCATCAGCGGGATGAGATACGCTTGGGCCTCCTTGAAGCTGCGGGCGGCGCTGGTGACCGCCAGCAGCACCGCGGCGAAGAACCCGGCCGTCAGGGCCAGCAGGCCGGCGGTCGCCGGCAGGCTCCACCACGGCACGTTCTCGCCGAACAGTTCCCGGTCCAGCCCGACGGCGTAGACCGTGGCGGTCATCGCGATCAGGTTCGCCCCGGCCGTCAGCACTGCGACGGCCCACACCGCCACGAATTTGCCCAGCAACACGTGCAGGCGGCTGACCGGGGCGGCCACCAGCGTTTCGAGCGTCCCGCGTTCCCGCTCCCCGGCGGTGGTGTCGATGGCGGGATAGACCGCCCCGGTCGCCGTCATGAGGAGCAGAATCAGCGGCACGACGGTGGCGAGGCTGATCGCCCCGCCGCCGGTCGGTTCGACCGCCTCCGTGGCGAAGTCGGCGGGGACCTCGGCGCTGAGGCCGGCCTCCCGCAGACGAGCCTCGATCGCGGCCTCGTTCACCGCCCGCAACCGGGCGACGATCCGCCGGCCGGTCTCGACCGACAGCGGCGAGCCGGACCGGGTGAGGATTGTGTACCGCGGCGCCGGTTCGCCGTCCGGGTCGTCAGCCTCGGCGGGTTCCGCGACGCGCAGGCCCAGTTCCGCCTCGCCGCGGGCGACGACGGCCTCCAGCGCGTCGTCCGGCCGCCGGGGCATCGTCAGGTTCAATTCGAGCAGCCCCTGCCGGCGATCCAAGACCCCGGCCCGCTCCAGCAGGGCGGTGCCCTCCTGAAAAACCTGTTGGAAGACCTCCGCGTCCGCTTCGGATTCGAACACCACCGACACCGGCCCCGCCTCGGCCGGGTTGGTGGCGATCAGCACGTTGCGGAACAGCGCCCCCAGCAGCGGGTAGACCAGCAGCGGCATCAGGACCAGCGTGATCGTCGTGCGGCGGTCCCGCAGGCTCTCCCGCAGTTCCTTCAGGGCGATCCGCGGCAGCGGGTTGGGGGCGGCGCTCATCGCGGGTCCCCCGACAGCTCAGCGTCCCGGACGCTTGAAGCGTCCGGGACGCTGCCGAGCCCAGGCTCCTCCTGGCTCAGCAGGTCGACGAACATCTCCGTGAGCGTCTCCCGGCCGGTGGCGGTTTGCAGTTCGGCCAGCGTGCCCTCGTGCCGCAACCGGCCGCGGTGCAGCAGGCCGAAGCGGTCGCAGAAGCGTTCCGCCTCCGCCAGCCGGTGGGTGCAGAGGATCACCGCCCGGCGTTCGTCCCGCAGGTGGCGGACGAACTCGAACACCCGCTGAGAGCCCACCACGTCCAGCCCGCGGGTCGGTTCGTCGAGGAGCATCGCCGGGGGCCGGTGCATCACAGCCCGGGCGAGGTTCACCCGCTGGGTCTGCCCGGTGGAGAGCCCGGCGCAACGGCGGTCAAGGAACGCGGCGAGGCCGAACCGCTCCGCCAGGTCGGCGGCCCGGGTCTCGGCCTCGGCGGCCGGGACGCCGTAGAGGTCGGCGAAGAACCGCAGCGTTTCCCGCGGGGTGAGCCACGGGTACAGCCCGGCGCTGGCGCTGACCAGCCCGATGCGGCGCTTCACCTCGTTCGGGTCCGCGGTCACGCTGACGCCGTCGATGACGGCGTCCCCGCCCGTCGGTTTGAGCAGCCCGAGCACCATCCGCAACGCGGTCGTTTTGCCGGCGCCGTTCGGGCCCATCAGGCCGTAGACCTCGCCCGGCTCCACCCGCAGGGAAAGCCCCCGGACCGCGTGCACCGCCGTGGGGCCCTGGCCGAAGCTCCGCCTCAGGTCGCGGAGTTCGATCATCGACGAACGGTTCGGGGGAGGGACGCGACGGGGACCGGAAGTGTAAACGAAGCGTCCCGGACGCTGGGAGCGTCCGGGACGCTGGCGGTTTCCATACCCGTCGCGGCCCGCTCAGCCGGCGGCCCGCTTGGCCTCGTAGGCGTTCAGCTTGTTGTAGAGCGTCTTGAGGGCGATGCCGAGCTCCTTGGCGGTGGCCGGCTTGTCGCCGTCGTGTTTGTCGAGAGTGTGCAGGATGACCTCCTGCTCGATCTCCCGCAGGGTCTTCGGCACGTCGCCGTAGGTGGGGGCCGGGGCGGAGGCGGCGGACGGGGCGTCGTCGTCGCCGGTGTTCGCCAGCCGCAGGCCGACGCTGCCGGCCACGCTGCGGCGGGTCACCTGCGTGGGCAGGTCCTCCGGCTGAATCTGGCCCTCGCAGAGGATCCAGGCGTGCTCCAGGGCGTTCGCCAGTTCGCGGACGTTGCCGCTCCACTCGTGGGTCTTCAGCAGCTCCATCGCCCGCGGGCTGACGGCCTCCTCGCCCACCTTCTTGCCGGCGAGGCGGGTGAGCAGGAAGGAGCAGAGCGCCGGGATGTCCTCGGCCCGCTCCCGCAGCGGGGGAAGGTCCAGTTCGAAGGTGTTCACCCGGAAGATGAGGTCCTCGCGGAAGTCCCCGTCGCGGGCCATCTCGCCAAGGTCCTTGTTCGTTGCGCAGACGATCCGCACGTCGACGGTGAAGGTTTCGTTCTCGCCGACCCGGCGGATCTCGCTGCTTTCCAGGAACCGCAGCAGTTTGACCTGCATCGGCTTGGGCAGTTCGCCGAGCTCGTCCAGGAACAGCGTGCCGCCGTCGGCCGCTTCGAACAGGCCCTTGCGGGGCTGGTCGGCGCCGGTGAAGGCGCCCTTGCGGTGTCCGAAGAACTCGCTTTCGACGAGGTGCTCCGGCAGGGCGCCGCAGTTCACCGCGACGAACGGCCCGCCGGCCCGCTTGCTGCTGGCGTGGATCGCCTTGGCGACGACCTCTTTGCCGGTGCCGGTCTCGCCCAGGATCAGCACGCTGGCGTCGGTGGGGGCGAACTTGGCGATCTTCTTCTTCAGCGCCAGCATCGCCGGCGTCGAGCCGATGAAGTTGCGGTCGTCGGTCTTCAGTTTGACCGGCTTGGGCCGCTCCTCCTCCGGCCAGGCTTCCAGGGCCTTGAGTTCGCGGATGTGGGCGAAGGCTTCGCCCAGCTCCGGCATCTGGAGCGGTTTTTCGAGGAACCGCGTGGCGCCGTACTGCATCGCCTTTTTGGCCTCCGGCATGTCGCCGTGGCCGGTGCAGATGACGAACTTGGTGCTCGGGGAGGCGTTGTTGAGGTGGTCCGCCACGCCCCAGCCGTCCACGCCGCCGGGCATGCGGAGGTCGATCAGGGCGGCGTCGTACGGCCGGCCCTCGGCGACGGCGGCGTCCAGGGCGGCGATCGCCTTCGCCCCGTCCTCCACCACCGTGACGTCGCCCTCGGCGATCAGCGGGACTTCGTTTTCGTAGATGAACCGAATGCCGGGTTCGTCGTCCACGCACAGCACGCGCAGCGGGGCGGGACCGGGGGCAGCGTTCGACATGGCGGCATCCTTGCCTGGCACGGTGGTTGCAACGCCGGGGGTCCTGGAGAGCGACGCCGCGGCTGACACGAGCCACGGTAGACGAACCTTCGCGCGCCGGGAAGACCGATTTGCAGGAATTGCAACGGGATTTCCCCAGACGCCCCTCGGCCGCGCCCCGATGGCCGTTTCAGGCCCTTTTGAAGCGAGACGCGTTGATTCGTAGCGGCGGCATCCTGCCGCCGTCCGTGAGCGGAGCGAGCGGGAGTTAAGGGAAGGGCCTCGTCGAGAATCGGCGGCTGGAAGCCGCCGCTACGGCGATCCGCCGCTCGCCCCCGATGAAAGCAGCAACGGGGCCAGCGCCTCCGCGGCGAACACCCGGTTCACCGCCCCGAAGTGCCCGCCGTAGTGGAAGCGACCGGTCCACGCCGGCCGCCAGTGATGCTCCCGGAACCCGGGAGCGTCCGCCTTTTCAAAGCCGCCCCAGCCGGCGCCGGGGCGGTGCCGACCGTCGGTAGTGCCCAGGGCGACGAGCAGCCCCACGAGGATCGGCACGTCCAACCGGCTGCAGATCACGTCGACGCCCTGTTCGCAACGGTCAGCCAGCGCGGCGGCGTCCGTCGGGGCGGAGCAGGCCGGCGCGATCAACAACGTGCGGGTCGCCCTCACCCCCGCCGGCAACCGGGACAGGGCGTGCAGAGCGACCGCCGCCCCGCCGCTGTAGCCGATCACCGTGACCGGGGCGTCCGGGTGGAGCCGACGGTGCTCCGTCACCAGGCGGGCCGCCTCCTCCCCGCCGGCCTCGTGCATCGCGGTGTCGCGGAGGTGGAGGAAGGCCCGAAAGAACCAGCCGCTGGTCCAGTCGACCACCGCAATCCGCCCCGGCAGGCCGCCCCACGCCAGCCCCACGGCGAGGTCGTATTCCGCGAAGCTGCGGCCCTGGATGCCCGGCAGCACGATCGTCAGCCCGTCCTTCTGGGCGGCCGGGTCGTCCAGCGCCCGCGCCCGTCCCTGAACCCACCGCCCCACCGGGCAGACCGGCACCCGCAACAGCGATGCCCACCCCGCCCCCCGCCGCCGCCAGCGGTTCGGCCAGGGCGAGGAAGCGGGAAGCGGCTCAGCGGGCGTCACGCCCGCCACTGTCGTCGCCGGCCGACGCGTTCGGCAAGGCGGCGACCCGCTCCAACGCCGCTTTCTGCAGGCGGTCCGGGGACTGCACCGTCACGGGAATCTTGATGAACCGGTACCGCCCCGCCGGGTCGTCCACCTCGACCGCGACGGTCACCTCCTTCCCCTCGCCCTCGCAGCCGATCACAGAGACCTCGAACGGGTAGTCCCAACCGCCGTCTTCCCGCTCGACCGGCTCCAGTTCCTGCACGTGCACCCGGCCGGTGGGGCTGCGAACGGCCAGCACCGTCAGCGGGTCGAAGCGGCGGTCGGTGATCGTGACGGTCGCCGTCGTGGTCTGGCCCTCCCGCTGGTAGACCATCACCGCGGGCGGTTCGATGCGGATCTCGTGCGGGTCGACGCCGTACCGCAGCTTGACGGTTTGCCGGAGGGCCTCGCCGCCCGGCGTGGTGCAGACGACGGTCACCTCATGTTCGTGCGGCCCCTCGGCCTCCCGGGCGGTGTCGGCCCGGACGATCAGTTCGACGGAGCCCCCCGGCTCGATCGTCGGCGGGTTCGCCGGATCGAACAGGTCGCGGTTCAGCAGCGGGGTGAGGCACCCGCAATCCGGCTGAACGGCGGTCACGATCAACGGCTCGTCGCCGCAGTTCGTCAGTTGGAAGGGGGCGTGGATGTGCCGCCCGCCGGGAACGGCCGGGTTGGCGGCGACGTGGCCGCTGACGCCCAGCGGCGACCGCTCCGCCGCCGCGGCCTCCCGCGGGGCGCTCGGCAGGGCCGCGGCGGCCCCGGCGAGGCACAGCGGCGCCGCGGCCAGCAGCGGGGCGAAGCGGCGGAGACGGGCGGGGAACGACGACGGCACAGACACGAAAACACCCCGGACGGCGTGGGATCCGCCCGGGGTGTTAGCAGCATCGGGCGCGAACGCCCAGAGGGACCGGCGGCGACCGCCGGGCCTACAGCTCGGACTCGCTGGGCAGCAGGAACGGCGCCCGGTACTCGCGGGTCAGCAGGGAGTTCGCCTCGTCGGCCCGCGGGCCGGTGAAGGTCTCGCCGGCCAGCGAGAGCTGCGGGCCCAGCCGCATCGGGGAGGAGGCGACCGTCACGCCGTTCTGCTTCAGGTGCTCGACGGTGTCCGCCAGCGTCTCCCGCTCGGTGGCGTCCCGCTGGGCGGCGGCGATCTCTTCCAGCGTGGTCTGTTCGCCCAGCAGGTAGGAGATGTTGCCGAGGTGGCACAGGGCGCTGGAGAGGTGGCCGTCCTCGATGTCGGCGGTCAGCTGGGAGGCGTCGCCGGCCCGGACCGCGTCCAGGAAGTTGTCGTAGTGGTCCTGATCGGAGCCGCCCTTGATGTTGCGGACGAGCTTGCCGTCCGGGTCCATGATCGAGCTGGAGCCGTAGCCGTGCTGAATCGCGGTGCCCTCGGTGCCGTAGAAGACGACGCCGATGCGGTTGCCGGTCTTCCTGCCGTCCGGGCCGTGGATCTCCAGGCCGCGGGTCTCGAAAATGATCCGCTTGTCGCCGTAATCGTGGACGGAGACCTGCGTGTTGGGCGTGTTGCCGGCGTCCTCGTAGCCGAGGCGGCCGCCGTAGGAGATCACGCTGTCGCCCAGGCCGTCCACGCCCAGGCCCCAGCGGCAGACGTCCATCTGATGGATCCCCTGGTTGCCCAGGTCGCCGTTGCCGGTGTTGAAGTCCCAGTGCCAGTCGTAGTGCGGATTGTAGATGCCGGCGGTGCTCTTCTCCGGCCGGTAGATCGGTTCGTCGGCGGCGGGGCCGACCCAGAGGTTCCGGTCGAGCTGCTTGGGGAACTGCAACGGCGCGCTCTGCTTGCCGATGCTCGGGCGGCGCTTGTAGCACAGGCCGCGGGCCAGCTTCACCTCGCCGATCTCGCCGTTCAGGACGGCCTCGACCATCTCCCGGGTGCCCTTCATCGTGCGGCACTGAGCGCCGTACTGGCACAGCTTGCCGTACTTGCGGGCGGCCTGCACGATGCGGCGGCCCTCCACCACGTTGTGGGAGACCGGCTTTTCGACGTAGACGTCCTTGCCCGCCTGGATCGCGTGGATGCTCTGCAGCGCGTGCCAGTGGTTCGGCGTGGCGACGGAGATCACGTCGATCGAATCGTCGTCCAGAACCTTCCGGTAGTCGGCGTAGGCGGCCGGCTTTTTGCCGGTTTTGTCCTGCACCTTTTTCACGCCGTGCGTTTGCAGCAGGGCGGCGTCCGGATCGACGACGGCGGCGACCTCGACATTGCCGTCCCGCTCGCCGGCCCGCAGGTAGCTGGCGATGTGCGACTGCGAACCGCGGTTCCGCAGGCCGAGCACGGCGACGCGGATCGTTTCGTTCGGCCCCTTCGGCGCCCGGGCGCCGAAGGCGGCGTAGGGCGCCACGGACGCCGCCGCGGCGGCCACGGAGGCGGTCTGGAGGAAGGACCGACGAGAACTGTTCGGCAGCGACATCAAGGAATCCGGGCGCGGGATGAAGAACGGGCTATCGTACCCCGTCAAATCAATCCCGATCAATGGGCCGGCGGGCGGCGCTCCGACCAAAAGCGTCCGGGCGCGGGAACGGTCCCCGCCCAACCGGAGCGACTGGCGCCGGGGGCGTTCAGGCCGCTTCGCACCAGGCGAACTGGGCCCCGCCGACCGCCGCCACGCTGCCCGCCCCGGCGATCACCCGGGCGGCCTCGCCGGGTTCGGACAGCGGCACGGCGAACAGGTCCTCGGCCAGATCGTCCGCCAACCCGCTGAGCAGGTAGATCCGCGCCCGGTCCGCGGCGTTCGCCCAAGCCGTCGCGGCCAGCAGATCCGGCGGGCGGAACTGCCGCAGCGGACGCAGCACGTCGGCCGGCTCCTCCGCCCGGGCCAGCTCCGCCAACCCCGGCGGCGGCGAGCCGGCGAGGTCGGTCAAGACCACGATCTTCCCCCCGCGTTCCACCAGCCGGCGGGCGGCGTCCAGCGCCCGGGCGGTCGCGGCCCAGCGGTCCGGCGAGCCCGGCGCCACCGCGACCAGCACCACTTCGCTTCGCACCGGCGCCTTCACCCGCCACAGGTCGTCCAGCAGTTCCCGGCCGCGGCGGAGCACCGCCTCGGTCCCGCCGGCCAGAGCGACGGCGGTGCCGCCGTCGGCCGCGGGAATCGTCTGCACGGTGAACTGCGTGCCCAGCAGCCAGCCGACCTCGTCGGCGAGTTGCCGCAGCGGGCGGTCGTCCTCCGGGCCGAGTTCCGCGTGCCCCTGCCCGCGGGCCTTCAGCACGGCGTCCTCGTCGGACAGTCCGGGGACGAACACGCTGTTGGCGCCCGCGACCCCCAACAACGGATCGAACCGCAGGGCGCCGCAGGAGACGACCACGTCCGCCTCCAGCACCGGCCGGGCGAGGTACACGCGGTCGCCGGCCGCGGTGCTGGCGAGGTAGCCGCAGGCGTCCTCTTCTTCCGGGTCGTGCCGGGTGAAGCTCGCCGCGGCGGCGGCGCCTCGGGGCAGGCCGCCGCGGGGGTCGCCGCCGAAGCGGCCGTCGGCGGAGCCGCCGTAGCCCGGACCGGCGCCGCGGATCAGGGCCAGCCGCTGCGGGTCGACGCCGGCCTTGGCCAGTTCGCCCCACACTCCGCCCACGACCGCCGCGGGGTCGGTCAGGTCCGGGGAGAGGGCCAGCGTGACGCGGTCGTCAGGGATGACGGACCGGGAGAGGGCGGGGAACTCGATCGGGTTCGCCAACGCGTCCCGCACCGCGACGGCCGGGTCGGCGACGGCCGGGGGGCCGGGGCGGCAGACGGTCAGCGAGGCGCCCGCCGACAGCGGGAACGAACCGTCGGCCCCGGCCGCGAAGGT
This sequence comes from Alienimonas sp. DA493, assembly GCF_043951915.1. NCBI lineage: Bacteria > Pseudomonadati > Planctomycetota > Planctomycetia > Planctomycetales > Planctomycetaceae > Alienimonas > Alienimonas sp. DA493. Next base: position 10,381 of record NZ_JBINJD010000124.1, read on the forward strand.
CAGCGCAGTGGCGGCGGGAGCTTCGGGCACGGGCGGGGCGAACCGGATCGGGGGCGAAACGACGGGCGGCGTCCGCCGCACGGCGGACCGGCCGCGAACGCGGGGCGGAAGGCCGCTATCGTAGGGGGCCCCGTCGCCCGTTCAACGTCCCCGCCCCACGCCGCCCGCCCGCCCCGTGATCCCCCCGCCCCTCGCCGACGCCCCCGTCGCCGAGGCGGTCGCCGCCGTCACGGCCGACGCCGACAGTGTGCAAACGGACGTCCAAAGCGTCGGTCCGCCGGACGGCTTCGACGAGGACGATTCCCTGATGATCCGCCTGCAGGCCGGCGACCGGGCGGCGTTCGACGAACTCGTCACCCGGCACAGCGGGCCGCTGTTCGGGTTCTTCCTGAAGAACGTCCGCAACCGCGCCCTCGCCGAGGACCTCACGCAGGACACCCTGCTGAAGGTCTACCGCAAGAACTGGGACTACCTGCCGACCGGCCGGTTCCGCGGCTGGCTGTACCGGATCGGCCGGAACCTGATGATCGACGCCGCCCGCCGTTCCCGCCGGGACGCGCTGGTCCGCAGCGTGCGGACGGACAAGGACGGCGAGGGCTCCCCGCTGGACCGCGTCGAGGGCGCCGAGGACGATCCGGCCGCGGTCGCCGAACGCCGGCTGTTCGCGGAGTTGGTGGACGAACTGCTCGCGGAGTTGCCGGACGATCAGCGGGAGACGTTCACCCTGCACCACTTCGCCCACGTCCCGCTGCCGGAGGTCGGGCAGGCGATGGGGGTGAGCACCTCCACGGCGAAGAGTCGATTGCGGTTGGCCCGGGAAAAACTGCAGGCCAAGCTGGCCGACCGGGGCGTCCGTGATCCGTTCGCGTCGGACGAGAGTTAGCCCCCCTGCCGCCGCACGTCCGGGGCCGCCTAGGATGGCCCCGCGAGTCCCCCACCGAGTTGCCCGATGCCGTTTTTCAGTCGCCTGACGGATATCGTCACCTGTTCGTTGTCCGACCTGCTGGCGGACGTGGACGACCCGGACGCCGCGCTGGCGGAGATCATTGCGGAGATGGAACTCGGCCGGGCCGGGGCCGCCCGCAGCGTGGCGACGGCTGCGGACACCGCCGCCCGGCTGAACCGGGAGATCGCGGAGCAACAGGCCGAAGCCGACCGCTGGCAGGCCGAGGCGAAGAAGGAACTGGCCGCCGGCCGCGAGGCGGAGGCCCGTACGGCGCTCGTGCGGCGCCGGGAGGCCGCCGACGTAATCGCGGGGCTCCGGCAGGAGCTGTCCAGCGCCGAGGAACTGCACCGCCATCTGCAAACGACCGCCCGGGCGCTGGAAGCCCGGCTGAACGACGCGAAGCGCAAACGGGCCTCCCTGGCCAACGGCGAGACGCCCGCCGCGGACGCCCCGGCGCCGGTCGAAGCGGCCCCGGCCGCCGCCCCGCCGGACGACGACATCGAACACGAACTCGCCGCCCTGCGGGCGGAGTTGGAGGCGTAGCGACGCTCTCCCTTTTCCCGTAGCGGTCGAGAACGCCAGCGTCCCGGACCCTCCGAGGGTCCGGGACGCTTCGCCTGCGGGATCACCGCCCGGACGCCCCGCCGAAGCGCCGTCAGGCGGGGGGTTCCGGCCCCCCTTTGCCGCGCATGGCGTGGGCGACGGCGTCCGGGTGGGAGGCGTCCCGCACGCCGTCCTCCTCGGTGAGGGCGGCGATCGCGTCGCCGTTGCCGAAGGTGAACAGGCAATCGCCGGCTCGGATCACCGCGTCCGGCGGGGGCGGCATGATCCGCTCCCCGTCGCCGCGGCGGATGCCGACGATCATCAGCCCCTTTTCGGACAGCCCGCTCTCCTTCAATTTTTTGCCGCACAGGGCGCTGCCCTCGGCGATCTGCACGTCGGCCAGTTCGAGATCGCTCTCCCGGCCGTCGGCGATGGCGAGGAAGTCCTCCACGTGCGGGTTCAACATGAACCGGGCCATCTTGACCGCCCCGCTGGCCAGCGGGCTGACGACCCGATCGGCGCCGGCCCGCTCCAGCTTGCCGATCGCCCGCTCCTCGGTGGCCCGGGCGACGATCTGCAATTTCTCGCTCAGGCCGCGGGCGCTGAGGACCACGTAGATGTTCTCCGCGTCGGTCGGCAGGGCCGTGGTGAGGGAGGCGGCCCGCTCCACGCCGGCCTTCTTCAGCACCGCGTCGTCCGCGGCGTCGCCGACCACCCGCAGCCAGCCGCGGCGGTCGCAAACCCGCTCCAATAGTTCGTCGTTCCGGTCGATGACCACGAACGGCCGCTGCCGGTCGGCGAGGTACTCGCACACGGCCTGCCCCATCCGGCCGAGCCCGCAGATCACGCTGTGCCCGGACAGCCCGGCGATTTTGTCGTTCATCTTGCTCTGCTCCCACATGCGGCGGAACTCCGTGCTGACGACGGTCTGCCCCAGCGCGAACAGACTGTACGACGCCACCCCCAGCCCGCAGAGCAGATAGCCCATCGCGAACAGCTTGCCGGCGCCGGTCGAGGGGCTGTCGGCCCCCAGCGTCGTCAGCGTGACCACCGCCAGCCAGGCGGCGTCCAGCCAGCTGTAGGACTCGGTGACGCGGAACCCGATCACCCCCGTCCCGGTCAGCAGGACCAACATCGCCACCGCGACCGAAAACCGGCGGGCGGTGGGCGAGAGGCGGCGGAGCTTCGGCACGGAACGGCGACGGGGGACGGCTCCGCAGTGTGACCGCTCCCGCCCCGCGTTGGAAAGCCGCCGCCTATGCGAACCCCAGCCAGCGGGCCAGCCGCCCGACCGGCAGGTCCGGCCGCAGGATCGATTCCGGCCGGCCCTCCCCGTCCAGCACGCTCTCGGCGGCGGCGTACCCGCTGCGGACGGCGCCCTCCATCGTCGCCGGCCACCCGGTCGCGGTGTAGTCGCCCGCCAGATGCACCCGCGGATGATGGAACGCCCCCGGCGGCGGCCGCAGGGCGTGGTGCCCCGGCAGCGGGGCGAAGACGGCCCTGTGCTCCGTCACCATGCGGACGTGCTCCACCGTCGCCTCCCGGGCCGCGGGGAAGGCCTCGGGGAGTTCGTTCAGCACCTCTTCGATCACCTCGCTCTGCGGCCGACTCTTCAGGGCGTCGCTTGCGCTGATGACGACCTGGAAGTAGTAGCGGCCGCGCTGCTCGTGAGCCCGAAGCGCAAGCGAGGGGACCGATGCGGCAGCCGCATCGGGCGCCGCTTCCCTCGCTTGCGCTTCGGGCTCACGGACCTGGTGCAGCCGGGTGCGGTTGAAGACCCATTGGCTGGTGCGTTCCGGCAGGACGACGTGCGGCAGCGGGGTGATCTCCCGATTGAACCAGACGTGCACGCTGCTGATCGCCGCGGTCTCCAGCCCCGCGGCGGCCGTCAGGCCGGAGGCGTCCGCGAACGCGTCGGGGAACAGCCCCGCCGCCCGGTGGTGCGGCACGGCGACGACGACATGGTCGGCCGCCTCCTCGCTCCCGTCCCGCAGCGTGAGCCGCACCGGCTCCCCCCCGCCCGCCGGCTCGATCCGCCGCACGCCGGCGCCGGTGCGGACCGTCACCCCGAGGCCTTCCAGCCAGCCGAGCAACTTTTCGCCGTACAGCACGTCCAGCGGCACGGTCGGCACGAACACCCGCCAGGCGGCCGGGTGGGCGAGGAAGCCGTCGACAATCACTTTGCGGGCGTCCGCCACGTTCATGCGGTCCGGCGTCTCCGACAGGGCGCTGACCAGCACCGGCTCCCAGAACCGGGAGACGATGCGGTCCGTCTGTCCGTTCGCGGCGAGCCAGCCGGCGAACGCCTCCCCCGCCCCGCCGCTCGTCTTCGCCAACGCCCGCACGCCGGCGGCCAGCCGCCGCTTCTCCCCGGCCGTGAAGTGCCCCAATCGGGCGAAGGAGGCCGCCAAATGCAGCGGCGCCGGCAGGGAGCGCCCCCCGGGCCGCGATTCCCCCAGCCGGCTGACGGTCCCGTCCGGCAGCAGGAAGGTGACCTCCCCCTGCTCGCTGAGCAGGCCCGACAGGCCCGCCTCGGCGCAGAGGTGCAGAAAATTCGTGCAGCACCCCATGGCGACGTGCTGGCAGTTGTCGACGCGCTCCCCGGTCGTTTTGTCGAGAAAGGAACTGGCCCGTCCGCCCAGCCGCGGGCGGCTTTCGAGCACGATCGCCTCGCATCCCCGCGGGGCGAGGGCCGCGGCGGCCGCGAGCCCGGCGAGCCCCCCGCCGACGATCAGCACGCGGGGGCGGCGCCCGTCGGTCAGGCGGGCGTCGGGGCGGGCGGTTGCGGGGGCGGTCGACACGCCGGCATCCTAGTC
>NZ_JBINJD010000125.1:0-14600 GCF_043951915.1 Alienimonas sp. DA493
CGACAGCACATTGCCGCGGGAGAGCGGAACGGAGCGTCGCAATCTCGCGACGCTCGCCGCCTACACCGTCGCCCTGCGGGTGAGCTGGATCTTCAAGACGGAAAGCGTCGTGATGCCGGCGCTGTTGGATACGCTGACCGCTCCGCTGACGACGGTCGGCGGGGCGGGGTGGGTGCAGGGTTTTCTGCCGCTGCTCAACCGGACCGGGCAGAGCGTGCCGCCGCTTCTGTACGCGGACAGCCTCCGCGATCGCCCGCTGAAAAAATGGAGCGTCTGGGCGACGACGCTCGGCATGGCCCTGCCGTTCGCCGTGCTGGCCGTCCTGCTGTGGACGCTCCGCGACCGCTTCGCCGGTACGGCCGCGGTGGCGGGGTTCCTGGCGCTCTACGGGCTGTTCTTCGCCGCGACGGGGCTGAATCAGTTGGGATTCAGCACCCTGCAGGCGAAGCTCATCCCGCCGTCTCGACGGGGCCGACTGATCGCCGCGGGCGGAGTGCTGGGGTCGTTCGCGGCGGTCTCGGTCGCCTACGGCTTTCTCGCCGGCTGGCGAGCCGAGAGCCCCGCGAGTTTCGCCGCCCCGTTCGCCGCGACCGCGGCCGGGATGCTGGTCAGCTCGACGCTCGTCCTATTTGTGCGGGAGGCGCCGGACGAAGCGGCCGGGAACCGTGGGGGCCGAGGGTTCTCCGTCCGCGGGCAGGTTCGGGAGGCTGCAACAGTCCTCCGCTCCGACCGGAACTTCCGCCGGATCGCCGCGGTCGCCTGCCTGTTCGTCACCGCCCAGCTCGTGTTCCCGCACTACATCGTGCTGGCGCGGGAGGCCCACGGGGCGGGCAATCTGCCGTTGATCCTGTTCGTCGCCGCCCAGAACGTGGGGGCGGGACTGTTCAGCGTGGCGGTCGGTTGGATCGCGGACCGCCGCGGCAATCGGCTGGCGGTGCGGGCCTGCCTGGCCGGGTTGGCGTCCCTCCCCCCGTCGGCGCTGATTCTCGTCCGGTTGGAGGACCCCCGCCTGCTGGCCGTGCTCTTCTTTCTGCTGGGGCTCACGCCGGTGACGTTCAAGGCGGTGACGAACTGGACGCTTGAATTGACGGAACCGGAGAACCACCCCCGCTACGTCAGCACGCTGAAGCTGTGCATGGCGGCGCCGTTCCTGTTCGCGGTGCCGGTGGGGGCGTTCGTGGACGTCGCCGGGCACGGGCCGGCGTTTCTCGGGGTGGCGGGGCTGGTGGCGACGGGGTGCGGATTGACGTGGCTGGCTCCGGAGCCGCGGCGGTTCTTCACCGAACTGTCCGCGGAACGCGGTTGAACCGGGACAAATCGGGGGCGAAGATTGGGTCCGCCCCCCAGGCTTGGGTCGCTCGCCCGCCGCCCGCCGCGCAAGAGCGGGGAGGGCCGCACCCGCAATCCGCCGTCGCATGACCGCCACGACGCCGCCCGCCGACCTGCCCCGCACGGTCGAGGCGCCGGCGTCCCCGGCCGACGACGGCGCCCCCGGCGACGACAAAACTCAACTGGCGGCGGACCTCGCCGGAGCGGGGGAGCCGACCCGCATCTCAGAGGCCGCCGTCACCGCGGAGGCCTCCGGCGAGGTGCCCGAGCCGGCCGGCGCCCCCGCAAAATCCCGTCGCCTCGGCCCGTTCACAATGGGCCGCCGGCTGGGCGTCGGCGGCATGGGCGTGGTCTACGCGGCGAAATACACCGAGGGCGACGGCCGCCCGGTCGCGGTGAAGGTGCTCACGCCTGCGCTGGCGGCGGACCCAAAGGTCCGCAAGCGATTCAACCGCGAGATGGAGATCTTCAAGAAGCTCCGTCACCCGCACATCGTCCGCTACTTCGGCGGCGGACAGACCGGCGGCAAGCTCTTTTACGCCATGGAGTTGCTGACCGGCGGCAGCCTGGAGGAGCAACTCCGCGACAGCGGCCCCCTGGACTGGCGCCGGGCCGTCGATCTGGCGGCCCAGATCGCCGACGCGCTGCAACACGCCCACTCCCGCGGGGTGGTCCACCGCGATCTGAAGCCGGCGAACCTGTTCATCAACGCGAAGGGAAACCTGAAGCTGGGGGACTTCGGCATCGCCCGGGACGCGAACGCCACCGCCCTGACCGCCGCCGGCCGCACCGTGGGCACCTACGCCTACATGGCCCCGGAGCAGATCAGCGCCGCCCGGGAGGTGGGGCCGAAGACCGACCTCTACGCCCTCGGCTGCGTGCTGCACGAGTTGCTGACCGGCAAGCCGCCGTTCTCCGCGGAGAACCCGGCGAAGCTCCTCCACTGCCACATGACGGAGCCGCCGCCGCGGGTTCGCAGCCCCGACTGCCCCCGCTGGCTGGCGGATCTGGTCGATTCGATGCTGGCCAAGGACCCGGCGGATCGTCCGTTCGACGCCCTCGCCGTGCGGGAGTTGCTGCGGGAGCGGGCCGAGCAGGAAGCGAACCGCAGCGTGATCGGCCGCACCGCCGCCGCGGAGGCGACCGTCCCGGGGGCGACGCTCGCCGAGGTCCGCAAGAACCGCGACTTCGCCCGCAAACTACTGGGCCGCAAGAAGAAGCGGAAGAAAGGCCCTGCCGTCCCGGTCTACGAGCGGTCTTGGTTCCTCGCCCTCGTCCTGCTGGCGATGGCCGGCGGCGTCGCCTGGGCGGTTTGGCCGGCGAGCGAGGAGGAACTCTACCGGGGGGCCGCGGCGCTGATGGCCAGCGACGACGTCAACGATTGGCGAACCGCCCGCGAGGAGTACATCGACCCGCTGCTGGCGCGGTTCCCGGACACGCAGCACGAACCGGAACTCACCGCCTGGATCGACCGGATCGAGGTGGACATCCTGCGTCGGCAGATTCGCACGCAGATGGCGAATCCGTTCTTCAACGCCCGCAACGAGTTGGAACGGCAGTACCAGGAGGTCGAACGGCTGGCCGACTTCGGCGACTACTGGAGCGCCGCCGATCAGGTGAACCACCTGCTCGACCTGCTCAAGGACAACGCCTGGACGAAGCGGGAGGAGATCGGCTCCGAGAAGGCTCGGTACTACCGGCTGATGCTCGAACAGCGGGCCGGGGAGTTGGAGGCGGAACTGAAGGACGACGCGCTCGGCCGGCAGGCGTTCGTCGCCGACGCCCTGCGGGCCGCGGAGCGGGCCTACGGGGACGGCCGAACCGCGGAGGCGCGGGAGAAATGGAACGGGGTGATCGAACTCTACGACGGCACCCCGGACCTGGCCCCGCAGGTCGAATGGGCCCGGGCCCGCCTGGAGGGCCAATCGCCCCCGCCGCCGGCGTTCCTCACCGAACCTCCGGCGGCGCCGGCCGCCGAAGAGGACGCTGCCAGCTCGGAAACCGATGCGACCGCCGCCCCGGCGGAGTAGCCCAATGCCTCCGATCCCCGTCGGGGCAGGGCGGGGAACTCAACCGGGGCGGGGCAGAGGCCTCAACGAAGAACAGCCGCCCGAGCGATTCGTCGCTCGGGCGGCTGCGAGAGGTGGTGGGCGGATTCGAACCGCCGAATGATGGATTTGCAATCCATTGCCTTAGACCACTTGGCTACACCACCTTTTGGTCTGGTTTGCCGGGCGAACCGGCTGTGCCCGTTGTATCGGGCGGACCGCTGCGGAACCTTGAGCGATTTCGAGCGATTTTCCGAACGACGGACACGCGGACGAGGCCGCGGTTCGGGATCCTAAAGTCGGCCTTCGTGAGGGTCAAGACGTTCAGGCAGGATCTGCGGGGAAGGTCGGTGTTCCGGCGGGGGCCGGTTCCGTCCTACCGTCCGGCGGCGCTCGCCCCGGACGGACGAGCGCCCTCATCGCCGAACCCGACAACGCAGGACGCCCCCGTGACCGCCGCCGCCCCCGCCGCCCCCGAGGCCGCCGTCGCCGAACCGGGCGCCGAAACCGAATCGCAACTGGTCGAAACGGCCCAGCTCGCCGTCAGCCAGTGCAACTGGGTCGTCGGGCGCTGCGCCGCGGAATGGACGCAGCGCTACGCCCGCGGCCGCACCGATGCGGACTTCGCCGCCCTCGTGGGGCTGTCGGCCGACCAGGTCTACCAGCGTCGCCGGGTTTGGGAGACCTTCGCCGACGTCCGCGAACGCTACGAGGCCGAGGCCCAGCCCGGCGCTCCCAGGCGGGGGCCGCGGTGGTCGCACTTCTACGTCGCCCTGACCTGGGACGACGCCCCCGAGTGCCTGGAGTGGGCCGCGGAGAACGAGGCGACCGTGGCGGAGATGAAGGCTTACCGCCGGGCGCTGCACGGGGAGGACCTTTCCGCCCCGGCCGCCCGCGGGCCGGCGGACGACTTCGCCGGCGATCCCTCGGTGATCCGCCTGCCGACCGACCCGGTGCCCGTGCGGGACCCGGACGAGTTCGACGGCTCCTCCGGCGAACGGCCGCCGTGGGACGAGGAGGGCGACGACGCCGCGCGGTCGCAGCCTGCCCTGGCCGCCCACCGTGAAACGGGCCCCGGAGGGGGCGCGGACGAGGACGACGCCCCCGCGGGCGACGGCTATGCGCCGTTTTCCTCCGGGGCCAAGTCGCCCGCGGGGGGCGAATCCGGCACGGACGCCGAGGACAAAACGGAGTCGAACGCCGCACGACTCGCCAAGACTCTCCAACGAATCGACGCGACTCTCACCGAAGCGGTGCTCGACTCTTTTCGACGCCTGCCTGACTCCCGCCGGGAAGACTTGGCGGAGTCCGCGCGGGTTGTCCTCGGCAAGCTGCAGATCCTGGCGAGCATCGACGAGGCTTGAAACCGGCCTGATCCGGGCGCGATCTTCGCCCGGGGCTATGGGCGGGGGAGGGGTTGCGGGGCACAATGGCGTTCCCGACCCCCGTTCCGCCGCCTGAGATGTCCGAGTTCGACGCCGCCCGGTCGCCCGGCCCCCGGCCCGCCGAGGGGCCGCACGCAGGGGGCGAGATCCTGCTGCACGAGGAGCGGGCGGACGCTCCGGTCCGCTATCCGGGCCAGGGCCGGGCGGCGGAGCAGTTTGTCGGCCGGACGGTCGAGCGCGTCCCCGTCGAGGAACCGCGCCGTCGCAGCGGGCGGGGGGTCTCGCCCTGGCTGGTGTTCGTCCTGCTGGTGATCATCGCCGGGCTGATGTTCCGGCTGGGGCTGCTCAGCGGGGGGAGCGTGTTCGACCCCGACGCCGTCCCGCGGCCGGTGACCCCGCGGGGGGAGCTGGCCCCGGCGGAGCAGACGGTCACGGAGATCTACGAACGGGTCTCCCCCAGCGTGGTGCACCTCGTCGGCCGGGTGCCGGAGTACGCGATCGACTCCGCCGGGCGGCGGGCGCTGATCGGGGAGCGGCAGGTGTCCGGCAGCGGGTTTATCTGGAACGCGGACGGACACGTCGTCACCAATGCCCACGTCGTGGCCGACGCCGAGGACCTGAAGGTGACCCTCGCCGACGGCAGCACCTACAGCGCCCGCCCGGTCGGGGCGCTGCCGGGACGGGACATCGCCGTCATCAAGATGATCAACGCCCCGCCCGTCGCGTTGGTGCCCATCCCGATCGGCGAGAGCGGGAACCTGCGGGTCGGGCAGGCGGCCTTCGCAATCGGCAGCCCCTTCGGGCTCGATCAGACGCTCACCACCGGCGTCGTCAGCGGACTGGACCGAGCGATCCCCTCCGGCTCCACGAACGCCGAGGCGGCCGCCGTCGGGCCGCAGCGGATCACCGGGGCGATCCAGACCGACGCCGCGATCAACGTGGGGAACTCCGGCGGCCCGCTGCTGGATTCCGCCGGGCGGCTGATCGGCATGAACACCGCCATCTTCACGGACAACGGCGGCCGCAGCGGCGGCATCGGCTTCGCCGTGCCGGTGGACGACCTGAACCGGTTCGTCCCGGAACTGATCCGCACCGGCAAGGTGCGGCCGGTGGGCATCGGCATCGGCTTCGTCGACGACGCCCGCATGCGGCGAAATCTGCGGCGGGGGCTGATCCCCGTCCCCGGGGCGGAGGTCTCCTTCCTGCTCCCGGGCGGCGCCGCGGAGCGGGCCGGGCTGCTGGCACCGCGGGAGGAGGGCAACCGACGGCTGCCGGGCGACGTCATCATCGCCGTCGACGGTCAGCAGATCGGCAGCGGGTCGGACCTGAAGGACATTCTCACCCGTCGCAACGCCGGAGAGACCGTCGAGCTGACGATCGTGCGGGCCGGGGAGCCGGAGCCGCTGACGTTGGACGTCACGCTGCAGGAACTGCCCGAACTCGAAGTCCCCTGAGCGGCACGCCGTGACGGGGAGCGGCCCGTCGGGCGGCTGTTCCGCCGAGGGCCGGCGTCAGCGGGCGACCGCGGCGATGCGGACGCCGTCGCCGGCGTCGGCGGCGCCGACCGGGTCGACCCGCAGGGAGACCTCGCCGTCGACGATGTCCACCACGGTGCAGATCAGATCGCCCACCTGGACGCAATCGCCCACGGCCAGTTCCACCTCCACGACGGCGTTCGCCTCGGCACAGGCGGTGCGGGGGAGGCGGCCGGCGGACGAGGCGGGGCGGGACATGCGGGTCGCTGTTCGAACGGGCGGGGCGGCCGTCGGCCGCAGGGCGGTTCATATAGGGGTTGGCCCGTGGGGAGGGAACCCAGCTTTGCCGCTTCTCGCCGGTTCGGCCCCCGCCGAACGCTGACCGACGCCTCCGGGACCGCCACAATCGAAGCGTTCCCGCCAATCTGGAGAAAACCGCCGCGATGGCCGCCCCGACCGCCGCCCCCGACCGCCCCGCCCCCGCCGGCCCCTTGGAGCCGGCGCCGATCCTCAAACGCATCCGCTGGGGCGGCACGAAGCTGGGCACGCTGCTGGGCAAGGAGCTCGGCGAGGGGAACGACTGGGCGGAGAGCTGGGAGATCGCCGACCACGGCGACGACCAGACCGTCGTTACCGCCGGCCGGTACGCCGGCTGGCCGCTGGGGCGGTTGGTCAAGGAGCGGCCGCGGGAGCTGTTCGGCCGGCACGCGACGAAGCCGGACGGCTCGCCGCGGACGCAGTTCCCGTTGCTGATCAAGTTCCTCGACGCGGCGGACACGCTCAGCGTGCAGGTGCACCCCAACGACGCCCAGGCGGTGCGGTACGACCCGCAGGAGAACGGCAAGACGGAGGCGTGGGTGATCGTCGACGCGGAGCCGGGGGCCAGCCTGTACGCGGGGCTCAAACCGGGGACGGACGCCGAGGCTCTCCGCAGCGCCAGCGAGGCCGGCACGGTCGCGGACCTGCTCCACAAATTCGAAGTCCGGGCCGGCGACTGCGTGTTCATCCCCGCCGGCACGGTGCACGCGATCGGGGCGGGGGTCGTGCTGGCGGAGATCCAGCAGTCCAGCGACCTCACCTTCCGCCTGTACGACTGGGGCTACCTCGACCCGCAGGGCAACCCGCGGGAGATCCACCTGGACGATTCGATCGCCTGCACGGACTTCGACCGCGGCCCCGTCGACCCGGTTTCCCCCCGCCCGCTGCCGGGGCCGTCGGAGCGGAGCGAACGGCTGGTGGAGGGCGAATACTTCGTGATCGACCGCCATCAGGCCCGGGAGGCGTTCCCGCTGCCCGGCGACGACCGCTTCCGCGTCGTGATGACCCTCGTCGGCTCCGCCACGCTGACCGGCGGGCCGGAGCCGATCGCCCTGCGGCCGGGCAAAACCGTGCTGGTTCCGGCGGAGTGCGAGCCGCTCACGGTGGAGCCGGGCCCGGAGGGCGTCACCGTGCTCGACAGCTACCTGCCGGACTGACGGACCGGGTTATCGCGCGTCGGCCTCGAAGGCCCGCACCCGGGCGAGGAGGAACTCCCGCATCGCCTCCAGCCGGTCCGGGTCCGTGACTTTGTTCCCGCCGGCGTCGGTCACGTAGAACACGTCCACGACCTGATCGAGGTGCGTGCTGATCTTCGCCAGCCGGACGGTCAGTTCCTGCTCCGCCAGAGCGGTGGCGATGGCGAACATCAGGCCCGGGGCGTCCGTGGCGAACACGTCGAACACGGTGCAGGCGTCGCTGGAATCGTTGTCCACGGTGACGCTGACCGACTCGCCGGTGACCTCGGCGGGCAGCGGGGGGGCCGCCCCGAAGGGGCGGGAGGCGGCGATGGCGGCGGGCACCTTGGCGCGGGAGGCGGCGGCATCGGCGGCGTCGTCGGCCAGTTCGGAGACGGCGGCGTCCCGCAGGGCGTCGGAGACCTGCTGCACCCGCCAGTCCGGCACCGCCGCGGGGGCCGTCGCCGCCATCGGGGCCAACCCCGGCGGCGGGGTCGGCATCGGCGGCTGGAAGTCGCGGTCGAGCACGCGGAAGACGTCCAGCACGCTGCCGTCCTCCAGGCTCTCGACCACCGCGTCCACCACTTCCAACCGTCGGGAGGCCAACGCCCCGGCCAACCGGGCGAACAGACCCGGGGACGCCGCCGCGGCGATCAGGCGGTACTCCGTCGTGCCGGTCTGGGGGTCGAACCGGCCGTCGGCGACGGCGCCGCGGATCGGCAGGTTTCTGAGCTCGTGGAGGTCGTCCGTCAGCCGGTCCAGTTCCCGCAGCCCGATGAGGTGGGGCGAGAACTGCCGGAGCTTGTACTCCGCCCAGGATCGCATGGAGGCCCGCTCCGCGTCCTGCCGGCTGGGGTCGGACGCGGCGGCCTCCCGCTCGGCGAAGGCGTCGGCGGCGGCCTGCAGACGCTGTTCGGCGTGTTCGTGCGACGCCGGCCGGCCGCCGTCCAGCACGCGACGGGTATCCTCGTAGAAGGTCGCCAGCAGATCGCCCTTCCAAGCGGTCCAGGCGTCCGGCCCAACGCCGCGCAGGTCCGCCGCGCTGAGGACGTACAGCATCCGCAGCCGCGGCACGTCGCCGACCTCCCGGGCGAATCGGAAGATCGTCGCCGGGTCGGCCGTGTCCCGCCGCAGCACGAGGTGGGTCATTTTCAGATGGTGGGCGACGAGCCAGACCAGCAGGTCCCGCCGCTCTTCGCTGAATCCCAATCGCACGGCGACGTCCCAGACCCGCTCGGCGCCCTCGATGGAGTGATCGCGGGCGGCGCCCTTGCCGCAGTCGTGCAGCAGGACGGCGAGCGTCAGCAGGCCGGCGTCCTGCACGGCCCGCCGCGCGGCGGCGACCGCGGGGTCGCAGCCGCCCCACGCCGCCACGCCCTCGATCTCGGATTCGACGTACGGCCCGGTCAGGTCCGCGGGCGTCGCGTCCGGCGGCGGATCGAGGAGCATGCCGCAGACCGCCTCCACGCACCGCAGGCTGTGTTCGTCGACGGTGTAGGTGTGGTACTGGTTGAACTGCGTCAGGCAGCGGACCTGCTCCATCGGCGGCAGCAGCCAGCCGAGCACCCCGTGGCGGTGCAGGCTCCGAACTGCGGCGGCGGTGTGCACCCCGGCGGCCAACAGGGCGTCGAACTCCGCGGCGACGGTCCGGGGGACCTCCGCCGGCCAGCGGGGCGCCGCCTCGCGGATGGCGTCGGCGAGGTTGGGGGAGGGCAGGGACCCGGTCTGGGCCGCCACGCCGAAGATCGACATTGTGCGGGCCGGATCCGCGGCGACGGCCGCCTGCCGGTCCGCCGGCAGGTCCAGCGTGTTCGGCCCCGCGGTGAGCTGTTCCTCCGCCCCCCGGACCGGCCGCCGCAGCGCCCGCCGGAGCCGCGTCTGCCAGCGCCGCGGCCGGTGACGGGAGACGAAGCGGTCGGTCAGTTCGGCCAGCCGGCCGGTGCGGGTGAGGAACTCCCGCATGTACTCCTCGACGGCCCGGCGGGCGTCCTTCCCCTTCTCCTCCGGCCCCGGGATCAGGTCGAGCTGGTCGGCCCGGGTGAACACGTCCCGGGCGCGGCCGGCGGCGAGGTGCAGCCCGCAGCGGACGTCCAGCAGGGCGTCGACCGCGGCGAGCCAATCGTTGCGGTCGGCGGCGGTGAGGGCGTCGGAGCGGACCAGTTCGTCGGGGTCGGTCGTGCCGCAGGTCGCCGCCGCCACCCACCGCAGCAGGTGCGCATCCCGCAGCCCGCCGGACGCCCGCTTCAGGTTCGGTTCGAGCAGGAACGGGGTGTCGCCGTGGGCGGTGCGTTCCAGCTGACGGGCGTCGAGGGCGTCGCCGCAGAATCGCACCGAACGCCGGCGGATCCACCGGCGGGCCGCCGCCGCGAACTTGGCGGAGCGTTCCGGGTTCCCGCAGATCAGCCGCGTCTCCGCGTAGGCCGTGGCCGTTTCGATGTCGGCACGCATCGCCGCCAGGGCCGAACGGGTCGTGTGGGAGGCGTGCGCCAGCGGCAAGCCGGCGTCCCATGAGCCCCGCACCAGCCCCTGGACGACGGCCCGGTGCAGCTCCGTGGCCCGCGGCCCGCGGACGCCTTCGGGGCCGAGCAGCAGCACGTCGACGTCGGAATGCGGGCACATCTCGCCCCGCCCGGTGCCGCCCGTCGCAATGACGGCCGTCGCCCGCCGGGCCGCGGCGCGGTCCGCGGCCGGCAGCCCCGTCAGGGCGGCCTCGTACAGATCGCGGACGCACTCGTCCGCCAGCCCCGAGAGCAGCGCCGCGAGCTCCCGCCCGCCCGCCCCGGCGTCGCGGGCGTCGGCCGCCTGCTTCAGTCGCCCCGCCCAGCGATCCGCCGCCCGACGAGTCAGCGCCCCGGCGTCTTCGGCCGGCGTCGGGGGGGCGTCTTCAGCCGCCTCGGCGTCCCCCCGGGCCCCGTCGTCAACCCCCGCGGCGGACGCGGCGGGAGCGGCCGGGCGTTCCGTCACAGCGCGGCTTCACCGGTCTCGCCCGTGCGGATGCGGATCATCTCCGCCACCTCGTAAACGAAAATCTTCCCGTCCCCGATCTGGCCGGTGCGGGCCGTCCGGAGGATGGTGTCCACCACCTCCTTGAACTGATCGTCGTTGACGACGACCTCAATTTTGCGTTTCGGCAGGAAGTCCACGGTGTACTCGGCGCCGCGGTACTGCTCCTTGTGGCCTTTCTGGCGCCCGAAGCCGCTGACCTCCGCGACGGTCATCCCCTGAACGCCGACGGCGGTGAGGGCGTCTTTGACTTCCTCCAGCTTGTAGTGCCGGATGATCGCCTCGATTTTCTTCACGGGGCAGCGCCTGGGCCGGGGAAGGGGGTCGGGAGCCTACTCTGATGGACGCCCGCGAAACCGCAAGGGATCGGCCGACGCAACCTCGCCGGCCCGTCCCCCGCAGGGTCACACCCGGTCCAGCTTGCTGTGGCGGCGGCGGCGGGGTTTGCGGGCCTCCCGCGACAGCCCGTACACCTCCAGGCGGTGGCCCTCCACGCGGAAGCCGTGCTCCGCGGCGACGCGTTCCAGGATCTTGTCCAGCTCCGGGCTGCGGAATTCGATCAACTCGCCCGTCTCCCGGCAGATCAGGTGGTCGTGGTGCGGGTAGCCGTAGGCGTGTTCGTACAGGTCGCGGTCGTCCTGCCGCGCGATCTTGCGGATGAGACCCGCCTCCTCCATCGCGGCGACGTGCCGGTAGACGCTGGACCGGCTGACGCGGCGGCCGTCGCTCTTGGCGGCGAGGCGTTCAGCGAGGGTCTCCACGTCGAAGTGCTCGTGGTCGGCGAAGACTTCCTCCACCGTGATGCGACGCTCCGGGGTGAGCCGCTGCCCGCGGGTAATCAGGAACTCACGAAATTTTTCCGTCGGAGAGACGGCCACCGGCACCGGCGGCAGATCGGTGCGGCCGCGGGGGTTCGGGACCGCGTCCTCCTGCGACGCGGTTCGGGAACCCGAACCGTTCGCGGAGCTGGAATCCGATTGGGGGCCGAGATGCGACAAACGAACGACCGTGGGAGCGAAAACTGGGGGCGAGCCGAAATCAGAACGGCGATCAGTCAAGCAAATCCGCCAGCAGGCCGTCGAGGGCGGCATCGAGGCGATCCGGGGTATCGTACGCGCCGGAAGCGATCTGCTCGCGGATCAACTCCAGCCGGGCCGCCCGCACGGACTTGGGGTCGCCGGCGGCCTCCCCCCCGTCGCCCGGCGGAGCGACGGGCGAGGGCCCGGCGTCGGCCTTCGCCGGGGTCGGCTGGGCGTCCTCTTCGGCCGGGGGCGCGGCGTCGGGGCGGCGGGGCGACTCCATGGCGCAACGGTTCCCGGGGCGGGGGAGTCCGTCAGTGTACGCCCGCCCCGGCCCCCGCGGCAACGGGGCATTGGGGAAGCCTACGTGGACAGGATTTCCGCCACCGCGTCCGCCGCGATCCGCACCTGCTCCGCGGTGACGTCCAGATGCGTGCAGGCCCGCACCCGCCCCGGCCCGGCCGGCTCCATCAGCGCCCCGCGGTCCCGCAGCCGGTCGCACAACTCCCGCGGCGTCGGCAGGTGCGGGGCGAGGGTGAAGAACACGAGGTTCGTCTCCGGAGCCTCGCCGCTCACCCCGTCGACGGCCGAGACCCGCTCCCAGAACGTGCGGGCGTTCTCGTGGTCCTCCGCCAGCCGCTCCACATGGTGGGCCAGGGCGTAGCGGGCCGTCGCGGCGATCACCCCCGCCTGCCGGCAGGCCCCGCCGACGATCTTCCGGGCCCGCTGGGCCGAGCGGATATCCGCCTCGCTCCCGACGAGGATCGATCCCATCGGGCAGCCGAGGCCCTTGCTGAAGCAGATCGACACGGTGTCGCAGCACGCGCCGATCTCCCGCGGCGTCCCCCCGCCGGCGACCACCGCGTTGAACAGCCGGGCGCCGTCCAGGTGCACCTTCAAGCCGCGGTCTCGGGCCCACTCCGAGACCTCCCGCATCCCGTCCAGCGGCCAGACGCGGCCGCCGCCCATGTTCGTGGTGTTCTCCAGACAGATCGCCGCGGTCGCCGAGAGATACACCGCGTCGGCCCGGACGTGCGGTTCGAAGTCCTCGACCCCCGGCATCCCGCCCTCGCCGGGGACCAGCCGGCAAGTGACGCCGGAGAGGGCGGCCGCGGCGCCGCTCTCGTAGTTGGCGACGTGGCCCGTCTCGTGGATCAACACCTCGTCGCCCGGCCGGGCGCAGCAGCGGACGCCGAGTTGGTTGCTCATCGTGCCGGACAGACAGAACAGTGCCGCCTCCTTGCCCAGCAGGGCGGCGACCTCGGCCTCCAGGGCGTTGACCGTGGGGTCCTCGCCGGCCATGTCGTCGCCCAGTTCGGCCTCGCACATCGCCCGGTACATCCCCGGGGTGGGTTTGGTGACGGTGTCGCTGCGGAGGTCGATCACGTCGTGCGGCATGAACGCATCCTACCGCGGAGGCTTCGCGAAGCCTCCGCGTTACATTGGGGCCATGCGCACGATCGACACCCGAACCGACGACTGGCGGGCCGCCCTCGACGCCCTGCGGGACACGCTGGGCGTGGACGGAGACGTGGTCTCCGAAGCCGGCCGCGCCAAGACGATGGAACTGTTCGGCGAGCCGCTGTCGCCCCGGCAGGTGGTCGATCGGATCTGCGACGACGTGCGGGCCGGCGGGCTGGACGCCGTGCTGGACTACACCCGTCGGCTGGACGGCAAAGACCTCACCGCGGAGACCGTGCGGGTCAGCGAAGACGAGTTCGCCGAGGCGGAGGCCGCCGCCGACCCGGCGTTTCTCGACGCGATCCGCCGCGCCGCGGAGAACGTGCGGGAGTTCCAAGCGGCCATCCGCCACCGGGACGCCCCGGTCCGCCGGGACGTGCCCGGCGGCGGGGCGGTGCACCTCGTGCAGCGGTACGTCCCCATGAAACGGGTCGGCCTGTGCGTGCCCGGCGGGGCGGCGGCGTACCCCTCGACCCTGCTGATGACCGCCGTGCCGGCCCAAGTCGCGGGGGTGAAGGAGATCGCCGTCTCCGTCCCGCCCACCGCCTTCGGCGGCTACAACGCCGACCTGCTGGCGACCTGCAAAGCGATCGGCGTGACCGAGGTATTCCGCACCGGCGGCGCCCAGGGCGTCGCCGCGCTGGCCTACGGGGCGGCGACGGCCGACGGGGCGGGGGTGAAGCCGGTCGACTTCATCGGCGGCCCCGGCAACCTGTTCGTCGCCCTCGCCAAGCGGCGGGCGTTCGGGACGGTCGGGATCGACTCGATCGCCGGCCCCAGCGAAGTGATCGTGCTGGCCGACGAGACGGCGAACCCGCAGTTCGTCGCCGCCGACCTGATCGCTCAGGCGGAGCACAGCCCCGGCAGCGCCGTGCTGATCACCTGGCACGAACCGCTGCTCGCCGCGGTGCGGGAGGCGGTCGAGCAGCAATTGGCCCAACTCAGCCGGGCCGACCTGATCCGTCCGAGTCTGGAGGCTTACGGCGCCCTCCTGCTGGCCCGGGACGAGACGGAAGCCTGCGAACTGACGGACGAACTCGCCACCGAACACCTCCACATCCAAACCGCCGACCCGGAGCGGCTCGCGGAGCGGATCACCAACGCCGGGGCGATCTTCCTCGGCCACTACACCCCCGTGGCCCTGGGCGACTACTACGCCGGCCCCAGCCACGTGCTGCCCACCGGCGGCACCGCCCGCTTCGCCAACGGGCTCTGCGTGAACGACTTCCTCAAGCGGAGCAGCGTGATCCGCTACGACGAAGCGGCCCTGAACGCCGCCGCGGACGACGTGATCCGGCTGGCGGAGAAGGAAGCCCTCACCGCCCACGCGGCGAGCGTCTCGATCCGCACCGCGTAACGCGTCTTGCCCCGTAACGCCGAGGCCCCG
>NZ_JBINJD010000126.1:0-14574 GCF_043951915.1 Alienimonas sp. DA493
CACAGAGACGCTCCCTCACGGTCGCGGCTCCACGTTTTCCCCTTACCCCTTCGGCTTCACCCCGGCCGCTCCTTCGGCAGCCCGGCCTTCCGCTTGCGGCCGTTGCGGGTGCTGGGGGCGGAGACCGTGGGGGCGTCCGACCCGTTCAGCGGGTCGCCGACAGTGATCCCCTCCAGCCGGGCCGCGGCCCGGTCGGCGTAGTCCCCGGACAGTTCGTATCCCAGCCAGTCGCGGCCGAGCTTCTTCGCCACCGCCGGCGTCGTCCCGGTGCCGGCGAACGGGTCCAGCACGAGGTCGTCCGGGTTCGAACTGACCCGCACGATGCGGCCGAGCAACTGCTCCGGCATCTGGCAGCCGTGGAAGCCCTCGCGCTCCTTGAACGTGCCGGCGACGCGGGGGAAGTACCAGGTGTTCTCCCCCGGTTGGAACCCCTCCGGCATGTCCTGCGGGCGGATGATCCACTGGGCCTCGCCCTCGGCGGCGTCGGGGCGAAACTCCGTCGCCTCGCCCGGCGGCAGGAACGGGCCGTACTTCCAGGTGTCGTCCGGCAGTCGGCCGGTCGGGTTGGCCCGCGGGTCGTTGTAGACCAGCTGGCGGGCGCTGGGCACGCGGACCTCCGGGTCCTCCGCGTTGAAGGTGAACTCCTTCGCGTCTTTGGTGAGATGGAAGAGGTGCGCGTGCGAGCGGGTGAACTTCCGCGTGCAGTTCACGCCGAAGGTGTAGTACCAGACGACCCAGCTGCGGCAGTGAAAGCCGATCTCCCGGGTGGCGAGCACCTTCAGTTCCGCGGCGAACTCGTCCCCCATCGCCAGCCAGAAGGTGCCGTGCGGCTTGAGGACGCGGTGAATCTGCTCGATCCACTCGCGGCACCAGTCCTCGTACTCCTGGGCGGACTTGCGGTCGCGGTAGACGTCGTAGCTGAACCCGACGTTGAACGGCGGGTCGGCGAAGGCGAGGTCGACGCAGCCGTCCGGCAGGCTCCGCAGGTGCGGCAGGCAGTCGCCGTGCACGAGCTTGTTGCGGGGGGCCGTCTTCCGCTTGCGGACCGGCTTTGCGGCGGCGCCGTGCGGGGCGGCCGTGCGGCGGGCGGCGCCGTTCAGGACCTCCTTCTTGGAGGTTTTCGGACGGGCCGTACCGTTCGGCGCGCGGCCCTTGCGCAGGGCCGCCGCGGCGGACGGCGGAGAATCGGAACGACGGGGCATAAGCGGAGGTCATCGTAGCCGGTCCCCCCGCCCGGCGCGAACCGCGGCCGCCCGCCGGGCGCCGCCGGGCGGCGATCGGGCGGGGCCGCCGTCGGGTTGCGGGGGGTGCGAGCGACGGGGATGGTGCCCGCCGCCGGGATCTGGCGCAACCGGCCGCCCGCCCCTTCCCCGCCCTTGCGTTCGTCGCCCAGGTTCGTCGCCCCCGAGGTTCGCCGCCATGGCCCGCCGCGTTTTCGACCCGGCCGACTACGACATCCCGCTGAGCCGGGAGGAGTTCACCGACCGCGTCGTCGAGCAGTTCCACGCCCTCTACCGCGACAGCCTGAGCATCGACGAGTTATTGCTGCACCCGTCGGAAGCGATGCACTTCTGCGACCTGGTCCGCCGCAAATTCGCCTACTACGGCGTGCCGGACAACGTGATTCTGCGAGTGATGATCGCCCGCCGCAAAAGCGGCGGGCGGTAGCCGACCGCGACCGCCCCCTTCGCTCCCTCGCTTCGCCGTCGTCGATAAACGGCGCCCCCGGTTTCACTTCCGGTACTTCCACCCCGGCCAGAAGAACCCCGCGGCGGTCACGAGGCCGAACAGCAGCACGCCGGGGTCGTGCTCGCGGGGGAGGTTGCGTTCCATCCAGGCCATCAGCGGGCTGAGGGCGAACAGGGCCACGGCGGGGACGTACAGCGCTCCGGACAGCATCCCCGCTTTGGCGAAGAACACGCTGCCGGCGATCAGGCCCAGCACCGGCGACAGATAGAGCACCGGCATCTCCAGGAGCCATTCGATCGCGAACAACAAACTGGAGGACGCCATGCTGGCGGCCCAGACGTGGGCGATCTGCCGCTCCACGAAGCTGATCGGCCCGGACCGCCGCCGCAGGGTCCAGAAGACCGCCGCCCACGCCCCCAGCCCGGCGGTCCACATCAAGACGTAGGTCGGTCGATAATCGACGCCGTTGATCTGCAATAAATTCGTGACGAAGCAGAGCGCCACCAGCACGGCGGCGTGCCACATCCAGAGCAGGCCCCAGTTCTCCAGGATCGGGGCGTGGTGCGTCTCGCGGAAGGTGCGGTGCACCAGGTCCGTCAACCGCCCGCCGCGGGCGCTGACGGGCTCTCCCGCGAGATACGCCTCCAAATCGTCCGCCAGCGCCGCGGCGCTGGGGTAGCGGAGGTCCTGCGGCTTTTGCAGGCACTTTAAAGCGATCAATTCGAGGTCCGGGTCGGCGTCCTCGTTGAGCCGGCGGGGGCGGCGGGGCTCGTTTTCAAGCACCCGCATGACCGTCTCGGCGGGCGTCTCCCCGGAGAACGGCGGTCGGCCGGTCAGCCCGGCGTACAGGATCGCCCCCAGGGAGTAGACGTCGCTGGCCGGGCCGATCGCCTCCCGGCGGCCGGCGGCCTGCTCCGGACTCATCCACGCGGGGGTGCCGAGAATCGCCCCCGGCTGGGTCAGCGTCGGCGGGTCCGGCCCCATGCCCTCCCCGGCCTCCGCCCCCCCGCCCGCGTCCGCCGAGGCGGTTCCCGTCGCGTCGGTCGGGCCGGGAAACGGGCGCGGGGCCCGACCGGCGAGGCCGAAGTCCGTCACGAACGGCCGGCCGACGCGGTCCAGCAGGATGTTCGACGGTTTGAGGTCGCGATGCAGCACCCCGGCCCGGTGGGCGGTGTCCACCGCCCGGGCGACCGGCGCCAGCAGGGCCGCCAACTCCCGCGGCGGGCGGGGGCCCTTGCGGAGTTCGGCGTCCAGGGTGGAGCCCTCGATCAGCCGCATGCTGAAGAACGGGGCCGTGTCGCCGCCCGGGCCGCCGTCGGGCCCGTCGAACCCGCCCACCTCGAACACCGGCACGATGTGCGGGTCGTCCAATCGGGCGGTCGCCTCGGCCTCGCGGCGAAAGCGGGCGGCGTCCTCGGGGCTGGCCAGCGCCGCCTGCCGGATCATCTTCAGCGCCACCTCCCGGCCCGGCTCGGTCTGGAAGGCCCGATAGACGACGCCCATCCCGCCGCGGCCCAACTCCTCCCGCAACTCGTACCCCGGCGGCGGCTCCGGGGCGTTCGCCCGCCGGGCCGGGGCGGGTCGCTCCGGCGGCGTGTCCCCGGCGGCCACTGTCTCGGCAGGCTCCTCGCCCGCCCGGCGATCCGCGGCGGAGCCGTCGCCGGACGGCAGGAACGTCCGCATCAGCCCGGCGGTGTTGAACAACTCGCGCAGTTCGCCGGCGAACTCCGGATGTCGCCGACAGACCGCATCGAGATCCACCGGCCGCCCGGCCTCGGCGTCTTCCAACAACTGATCGAGCACGACGGCGAGGGCGTCGTCGTCCTCTTCAGACGGGGTCTCAGCGGCGGGGGCGGGCGAAGGCATCGGGATTCATCGTAGTCGCTCGGGAGCCTCACGCCCCCCGCCCGTCTATTCCTCCCGCCGCAGCCAGCCCATTCGCCAGAAGAAGAACAGCAGGCCGAACGCGATCGCCCCCATCAACCCCAGGGCGAACGGATAGCCGTAGGCCCACTCCAACTCCGGCATGTTATATTCGTACTTCGTATCGAAGTTCATCCCCCACAGGCCGGCTACGAAGGACAGCGGAATAAAGATCGAGCCAACGATCGTGAGCACCTTCTGAACCTCCCCGCTGCGAGTGTTCAATTGGGCGTAATGGAAGTCCCGGAGGTCGCTGCACAGTTCTCGGTAGGTTTCCGAAAGTTCCAGCAATTGCTGGGCGTGATCGTGGGCGTCTCTTAAAAACACCTGCGTGGAGCGACTGATCAACTCCCGGTCCCGCAGCAGACTGTTCGTCATCTCCCGGTGCGGCCAGAGCAGTTTCCGCACCACCAACAATTCCCCGCGGAGCCGGTGCAGCCGGCCGACGACGCCGCGGCCGGAGCGGTCGGAAATTTCGTTGTCCAACGTCTCCAGCCGGTCGCCCAGCGACTCCACGACCGGGAAGTAGCCGTCCAGCACCGCGTCGATCAGGGCGTAGAATAAATAGTCCGCCCCGCAGTCGCGGATGCGGCCGCGTTTGCTTTTCAATCGTTCCCGCACGGGGCCGAAGCAGTCGCCGGGCTCCTCCTGAAAGGTCAGCACCCAGCCGCGACCGAGGAACAGGCTGATCTGCTCCGTTTTGAAAATCGGCCCGTCGGCATGATCTGGGTCGGTCCGCGGGTCCGGCGGGCAGGGTTTGGCCATGTCCGCGACCACGAACAGGTGGTCGGGATATTCTTCTAATTTCGCCCGCTGGTGGGTGTGGGTGACGTCCTCCAGCTCCAACGGGTGCAACCCGAAGATCTCGCCCAGCCGGTTGAGCACGGGGGCGTCGCCCAGTCCGTCGACGTTCACCCAGGCGACGGGGTGGGCGTCGAGGAAGGCGGGGATCTCGTCGGGGGAGTCGAAGACGATCTCCGTCAGCTTGCCGTGGGTGTCCGAATTGGGGCCGTAGCCGATGCCGGTGAGGATCGGCTTGGGGGCGGTCGGGTCCGCGGCGACGGTGCCGGGAACGGTGTGCAACTCGTTGCGGGAGGAGCGTCCGCGGCGGAACGGATTGGCGAGCCGGGCCGCCGGCGGGATCGGCAATCTGGGCCTGCGCAGCCGGAATCGGCGGCCCCGACCGTCCCGGCGACCGACGGGCGGCGCGGCGTCGTCCCGCGGGGGCAAGACGGCGCCGGCGTGGCCGCCGAACGACGGGGGGGCGGCGTGGGGACTGGGCGGGGGTTCGGCCATGCCGGCATACTGACGCCCCGCCCGCCCCTTGCCACAGCGACCGCCCCATGTTCCCCGCCCCGCTGCTCGCCGCCCTTCTCGCCGCCGGGCCCGCCCCGGCGGCGGGCGCCCCCGAATCGCCCGACGTTCATTCCGAGGACGGGCGGCCTCCCAACGTCGTCTTCATCATGTGCGACGATCTGGGATGGGGCGACCTGGGGTGCTTCGGGCAGGAGATCATCCGGACCCCGCGGCTGGACGCCCTCGCCGCGGAGGGGGCGACGCTGACGGCCCACTACAGCGGCTTCCCCGTCTGCGCCCCGGCCCGGTGCAGTCTCATGACCGGCAAGCACGCCGGGCGCTCTTATATCCGCGGCAACGGCTATCCGAAGTTCCGCGTCAAAGACCCGGACCGCGGTCTGTTCCCCGGCCAGAACCCGATCCCGGCCGAGGCCGTCACCGTCGCGGAGCTGTTCCAACAACGCGGCTACGCCACCGCCGCCGCCGGCAAGTGGGGCCTCGGGTGGGAGGGCAGCTCCGGCGATCCGACGAAGCAGGGCTTCGACCGCTTCTTCGGCTACGTCTGCCAGTGGCACGCCCACAACCACTTCCCCCGCTTCCTCTGGGACCTCACCCCGGACCTGGCCCGGCGCGTTCCGTACCCCGGCAACGACCGCACCCTGCACGGGGAAACCTACTCCCAAGACGAGTTCTTCCGTGTCGCCGACGAGTTCGTCACGGCTCATCAAGACGAACCGTTCTTCCTCTACCTCCCGCTGGTGACCACGCACCTCTCGCTCCAGGTGCCGGAGGACGAACCCAGCCTCGCGGAGTACCGCCGCACGATCGAGGAGGAGCCCTACAAGCACACCGCCTACCTGAAGCACCCCACCCCCCGGGCGGCCTACGCGGCGATGGTCACGCGGATCGACCGGCAGGTCGGCGAACTGCTGGACCGGCTGGACGAACTGGGGCTGACGGGGAACACGCTGGTGGTCTTCACCAGCGACAACGGCCCCGTGTACGACCGCCTCGGCGGCGGCGACAGCGAGTACTTCAACAGCGCCGGCGGCTTCCGCGGCCGCAAGGGCAGCGTCTATGAGGGCGGGATCCGGGCGCCGCTGATCGTGCGGATGCCCGGCACGGTCCCCGCCGGCCTCACCTCCGACCGGCCCACCTACTTCGCCGATTGGCTGCCCACCCTGGCCGACCTGACCGGCGGCGGACTGCCAGAGGCCGTCGCCGGCGAGATCGACGGCGTCTCCTTCGCCCCGACGCTCCGCGGCGAATCGCAGCCGGCGCCGGAGTTCTTGTACTGGGAGTTCCCCGCCTACGGCGGCCAGCAGGCCGTGCGGGTCGGCGACTGGAAGGCCGTCCGCACCGGCCTGTCGAAAGTAAAACCCGGCGAACCGATCGCGACGGAACTCTACAACCTCGCCGACGACCCGGCCGAAACGACCGACCTCGCCGACGCCCGCCCGGAGAAGCTCGCCGAACTCACCGCCGTGATGGAGCGGGAGCACGAACCGAGCGAACTGTTCCCGATGCGGGCGCTGGATCGGGAATGAGCGTCCCCGTAGCGTCCCGGACGCTCTCAGCGTCCGGGACGCTTTTGATGCACGCCGCCCTCACTTCAGCGGATCGTGGCCCCAGTTCATCAGGCTGTAGCGCCAGTCGCTCTCCTTTTGGTCGGACTTCTTCTCCGGCCCCTGGGCTTTGTGCCGTTTGATATAGCCGCAGACCTTCCGCATCGCCTCGTAGTCGTCGTCGGACAGGTCGGCCTTCTTCGTCCGTTTGATGGCGACGATCCGGCGGCCCATTTCGTGGCCGGTCGATTCGCCGCCGCCGTCCTTCTGACCGACGGATTTTGACTCGTCCGTCTCGAGCCACTCCTCAAGCTCTTGGGGAGCCAGGTTCACCAGGTCGCCGAACTGCTCGTACGCGTCCTGCCGTTCGTCGTCGTTCATCGGACCAATGGTTCGTCGAAGGAAATGCGGGTCGTTTCCTTCTAGATCCGAGCCCCCGCCGGGGGATGGGCGAGCGGTCGCGTCAGTCTGCCGGGTCGTCCCCCAAAGCGTCGATCAGTCCTTCCGCGGCGGTGGGAAAGCGGGGGGACCAGCCGAGGTACTCTTTGATAGCGGCATTTCGGCACCGCTTGCCGAGGCCGTCGACGCGGCCGCCCTCGCCGGTAAAGGTCGGTTCGGGGCCGCCGAGCCGTTCGGCGAGCAGGCCGTAATACTCCCGCCGGGTCAGCGGGCGGTCGTCGGAGACGAGGAACAGGTCGTCCGGCTCGGGCGCGTCCGCCGCCAGGCAGACCGCGGCGGCGAGGTCGTCCACATGCACGAGGTTCAGCCACGCGTCGGCCCGGCCGCGGACCGGTTCGCCGGCCCGCACCTGTTCCGCGGACCGCATGACCCGACCGGGGCCGTAGATGCCGCTGGGCCGCAGCACGACGCCCACGCCCGCCCGACCGCCGAAGCGGTACCGCACGATCTGTTCCGCGGCGAGGTTCGCCCGCCCGCCGTCGCTGTCCGGCTCGGTCGGGCTCTCCTCGTCGACCCAGGCCCCGTCGCTTTGGGCGTAGACGCCGGTGGTCGAAATATAGATGTATCGTCGAGCCCCGCCGGCGGGGCTGTCCCAAGCGTTCGCCGTCCCCTCCGCGGCGACCTGCTCCCGCGAGCGATCGGAGCCGCGGTCGTAGCCGACCGCGTGCAGCACGACGTCCGGCGTCGGCAGGGCCTTTAACGACTCCGCGTCCGTCACGTCGCCGACGACCGCCCCCCAACCGCGGCGCTCGAACTCCGCGGCGGTCTCCGGCGAGCGGGTCAGGCAGACGACGCGATGACCGGCCTCCTGCCAGCGGGCGGCGACCCGCCGGCCGAGGTAGCCGCAGCCGAGGACGAGGCGGGTTTGGCTCATCGTTTCCCTTTGAATCGCGGGGCGAGGGGGCCGTCGGCGGGCAAGGCGGCAGCGAGGAACGCGGCGAGGTCGGCGCTGGGATCCTCTCCGGCGACCCGCCGCGGGGTCTCCGGGCCGGCGAGCCCGGCGGCGAGGACGCCCAGCCGCGCGCGGGTCGCGGCGAGGAACGCCGCCAGTTCCTCCGCCGCCAGGTCCCGCCGCACCAGCGTCGTGCGGTCCGCGGCGCGGCGCCGCACCAATTCGGCCAGCGTGTCGCCCTGGGAGCGGTACAGCCGCGGCGTGCCGTCGCCGGCGGAGCGGAAGGCCCGGGCCAGCCGGCCGGCGGAGTCGAAATGATCGGCGACGGCGCCCCCGCAATACACGCTCACGCGGCCGTCCCGGTGGACGCCGGCGACGACCGGGTTCTGCTCCTCCGGCAGATTCGGCAGGACGCGCTCCGCCCGCCGCACGAGCGCGACGGCCTCAGCGAACAGGTCCTCGCGGTCGGCTTCGGTGCGGGCCACCGGGGGGAGCGGGAACGGGGGGACGACGGGCGACCGCCCGGGGGCGAGCGGGGGGTCTCACAGGTTACCCTTCCCCCGTCGCCGTCCCCACGCTCGCCCCCAGAAGTCGTTCCCCGCCCGATGTCGCACCCGGCGAGCAGCGCGGAAATGGACATCTTCGACCCGGACCGGCTCGCCCGCGCCCAGGCCCGGCAGGAGGCGATCGCGGAACTGATCGACGCCCGCGGGCTGGACGCGGTTTTGCTGACGGAGCCGGCGAACCTCGCCTGGATCACCTGCGGGGCGGACCTGTCCGGCGGGGCCACCGGAGCGGAGGGCGACGCGGCGGCGGCGGTGTTCCTCACGCGGCGGTCGCGGGTGGTCGTCTGCTCCGACGCCGACAGTCCCCACCTGTTCGACCGCGAACTGCCGGGGCTGGGGTTCCAACTCAAGCAGCGCCCCTGGCGGCAGCCGCGGGCCGAGTTGCTGTGCGACCTGTGCCGCGGCCGGTCCGTGGGGGTCGACCGGCCGCGAGGGTTCGACGAACCCGCGGACGCCCCGACCGATCTGCGGGCCGCCCTGGCGGAGCTGCGGGCCGTCCCGGACCCGGCGGACGCCGCGGCGCTGGCGGAACTGGCGGCGGACGTGGCCCACGCCGTCGAGGCGACCTGCCGCGGGGCGAGCCCGGGGCGGACCGAGAGCGACTTCGCCGGGGAGGTCGCCCACCGGCTGCTGCGTCGCGGGATCACGCCGGCGCTGATCCGGGCCGCGGGCGACGGCCGGGCGGACGACCAGCCGCACTACGCCTTCGACCGCCGCCCCGTCCGACGACGGCTGGCCCTGAAGGCGATCGGCCGGCGGGGCGGCCTGCACGCCCACTGCGGCCGCACGATCGCCTTCGCCGCCCTGCCCCCGGACCAGCGGGAGACGCTGCGGTCCGCCCACGGTCGGGCCGCCCGGGTGCAGGCCGCCGGGCTGCATCACGCCCGCGCCGGCGTCGCCTGGCCGGACGTGTGGGCGCCCGTCGCCCGGGTTTACGAGAAGACCGGCCCCGCGGCCGACTGGGAGACCGCCCCCGTCGCCCTGCGGACCGGCTTCGCCCCGACCGAAGCGATCCTCGGCCCGGACGCCGCGGAAACCCTGCGGCCGGGCGTCCCGCTGGTCTGGCAACCGCGGATCGGCCCGGCGGCGCTGTGCGACACGGCCCTCGTCACGCCGGACGGCCCCGCGGAGCCCGTCACCGGCATGGAGGACTGGCCGCGGGTGAAGGTCCGCGTCGGCGAGGAAACGTATCGCCGCCCCGGCGTGTTGGAGCTGTGAGGACCTCGGGCCGCGACCCGAGCTGATAAAGTGTCCTGCATCCAATTCCTGCTCCCCGACCTCGGTCGGTCGGGTATCCATCGAGGTTGGACGCGATGCTCACGCCCCTGCTCACGGCCAGCCTGCTCCTCGCCCCGCCCGCGGCGGACCCGCCGAAGCTGCCGGAGGGGGTGCGGGCGTACGACTCGTTCGAGAAGGTCCGGCCGGGGCAGTACCTCGTCGGTTCCAAGGGCGGCGACGGCTGGCTCGGGCCGTGGGTCCCCGAGCCCCTGTTAGCAAACAGCCCCTACCCCTCCCGGCACCCGCGGCGGGCGGACCACCTGTTGGGGATGGCGGACTCGCTGCGGCTGCCCGGCGTCGTCTCCGCCGGCGGGTCAGTCAGCAGCGTGGCCCTGGACCCGCACCTCGGGGCCGTCAGCCGACGGTTGGCGCACCCGGTCGGCCTGCCGGGCACGACCACCTACATCGGCGTGCTGATCAAGCCGGAGGGCCGGCTGCACGCCGGCAGCCTCGACGGCTGCTTCGGCCTAATCCTGAACTGGCGGCCGCTGCCGACGCCAGGAAACGAAGTGAACTATAAACAGCATCATTGGAAAACGAGGACGCACGAGATCGCCGTCGGCAAGCCGTGGACGGATACCGAGCAAAACCCCAAGCCGATCTCCCGCACCCGGGAGTGGTGCCTGTTTCAGTTAGAATCCTTGTTCAAGCCGCTCCGGGCGGCGGGGCGGCCGCTCAACGTAGGGCCGGGCCCCCTCAGCCTCAGCATGGGCGGCGGACATGCATACCTAGGGGACCAGGTCACCACGGGCGAGGCGCCGGTCCCGGGAGCGACGACCCTGCTGGTGCTCCGCGTTGAGGTCTCCCGGGACGGGACGGAGGCCGTCTGCAGCGCGTTTGTCGATCCCGACCCGACAAGGCCGGAACCCGCCCCCGAGGCGGCGGTGCTCACGCGAGGCGGCTTGGCCGTTAATGCTAGCGTCAGTGGGAGCGTCGGCGGACCCGGCTTTCCAGTCTGTATCACGCTGTTTTCCAGCGGGGCGGTGACGTTCGACGAACTGCGGGTGGCGGACACCCTCGCCGGGGCCGCGGGGATCGCGAACGCGAAATAGCGAGTTTCGGCCCGCAGCGATCGCCCGCTCAGGCAGCAGCCTTCTTAAGAAAGCGGAACAAACTTTTGGAGCCGCCCTTGGTCGGGGCGGCGGGGGCGGCGTCGGCGCCGTCCAGCTTCGCCGCCAGCCCGCGGACGCTCTCGGTCAGACGGCTGGTCGGGGCGTGGGAGATCAGCGGCACGCCGTTGTTCCGGCTCTCGATCATCGTGCCGTAGTCGTTCGGCAGCTTCCAAAAGACCTCCCGGCCGATGGTGTCCATCGCCTTGGAGACGCTGATCTGCCGGTCCGTCAGGCCCATCCGGTTCAGGACGATCTTCACCTTCGGGGCGTTTTTATCTTGCAGATCCAGATATTGAAGCACCCGCACGACGTTCCGCAGCGCCGGCAGGTCGAGCTGGCAAACCAGCAGAATGTCGTCCGCCGCGTCCAGCACCGTTTGATCCAGCGCCCCGTAGCTCTTGCCGATATCGATCACGAGGTGGCTGAACGTCGCCCGCAGCAGCGCGATGACCCGTTTCAGGTCTTCGGCGCCCATCGTGACCATCTCTTCCATCTGAACCGGGCGCGGCAATAAAAACGCCCCGCAGTCGTGCCGGGTTAGGCTGCGTTTGAGCAGCGAATAATCCAGGCGGGAGAGATTCTCCGCGACGTCTTGAATGGTGTAGTCCGGAATAATATCCAGCCAAACGTCGGCGTCGCCGAGGGCGAGGTCGAGGTCGATCACCGTGACGCTGTTGCGGGCGTCCTCGGCGAGGGCGCAGCCGAGGTTCACCGCGAGCGAGGTGCAGCCCACGCCGCCGCCGACGCCGGCGACGGCGATCACGCGGTTGCCGCGGGCCGGCTTGCCGTCTTCCCCGCCCCCGCCGCCGGACAGCCGGATGCGGTCGAGCGCGGCGATGAAGTCGTCGATCTTCAACGGGTGGGACAAAAACTCCTTCGCCCCGGCCCGCATCGCCTGCAGGATCAGACTGCCCTCCTGACTGGCGGAGACCGTCATCACCGTGCAGTCCGGCGTCTCGTGGGCGATCCGGTTCACCAGCGTGAGGGCCCGCTGCGGGTCGCCGTCCAGCGCGACCAGCGCCAGGTCCGGCCGGCTCTGGGCGACGGTGTCCTCAAAGCCGTCGTACCGGCCGGTCTCCGCCTCCAGCCAGACCATGTCCAGGCCCAGCAGGAGGTTCTTCACGTCCCGGCGAGTCCGATCGTCCGGGTCGACCAGCGCCAGGCGGGTGACGTCGTTCATCGCGGTGCGAGAGGGCGTGGGGGAGTCGAAACCGGTCCGGGGGCGTCGGACGGGGGGAGCGGCGAACGCAAGACTGCGTCACGACGGGGACCGGTGCGGCGGCAATTCGGACGCGGAGGTCGAAGGGCCCGTGACGGCGGCAACGGTTCGTCGCGGCGACGACGGTTCGTCGCGGCGACGACGGTTCGTCGCGGCGACTCAGCGGCGAATCGGCGGCGGAGCCGTGACGCGGCCGGTTCCGAACGAACCGAAGTCGGGCCTCGAGCCGTCCGCGGTCTCGTCGGCCGTCGCGGGCGGTGCGACCGCCGGGGCGGCCTGCGGGAACGCGTGCTGATACGCCGCCGGCACGACGCGGGGAGCGCCGGCCCGCTGGCCGCTCACCGGTTGGTACCCGCCGACGGCCCGGTGAACCTGCGGGGTCGGGGCCGTCGCGGAGCGATGGCGGGCCGGGGCGAAGCTCGGGGCGAAGCGGTTCGCCTCGCGGGCCGGGGCGGCGTCGGCTCCGGCGTCCGGGGCGGCGGCGGGGGCGTCCTCGGTCGGCACCGGGGCGGGCGCCGGTTCGATCGGCAGGGCGGGCGGTTGGGCGCCGCCCGGAACGCTCCGCGACGGGGTCCGCGGCGGCATGCTGAGGTTCGGGCTGCCGGCGGGCGCGGGGCTCGCGTTCGGCAGGGACCGCCCGCCGTCGATCGGCATGGGCGCCGCCGGCACGAAGTCGCCGGTCGGAGCGTGCTCGATCGGCGGGGGGAACCCGGTCGGCGCGCCGGCGGGAACCGGCTGGCCGTCGCTGTGCGGGGCGAACGTCTGCGGGGGGAGGCTCGCGGCGGGGTAGCCGGCGCCGACGAACCCGCCCGGAGCCCCCGCGATCCCGCCGGCGTTGCAAACGGGGCCGCAGGTCGGGCCGCAACCGGGGGTGCTGCCGGGGCCGCACGGGTCGGCGCCGGGCACCTCGAGCACCCCCAGCCCGAACAGTTCGCGGGTGGTCGGGGCGGCGGAGGAGCGGCCGGGCCCGCCGCACGGCACCTCGTGCGGGTCCAGCCCGGCGACGGGGTGCGGGGTGACGAGGATCACCAGTTCGGTCTCGGCCTCCTCGAACTTCACCCGCCGGAACGCCGCCCCGATGCCGGGCAGTTCGCCGAGGAGGGGAATCTTCTGGGCGGCGGCCTGCTGGGTGTTCTGGATCAGGCCGGCGATCATCAGCGTCTTGCCGAACTCCAGTTCGACCTGCGTGTTCGTCTGCCGCTGGGACAGGCCGGGCACCGTGGTGCCGGAGATCGTCGTGCCGCGGGAGAAGTCGAGGTCGGAGACGCTGGCGGCCAGTTCCAGCCGGACGCGGCCGCCGCCGAGGATGATCGGCACCGCGGACAGTTCCACGCCGTAGGGGCGGTACTCGATGCCCACGGCGCCCAGGCCCTGCGGGATGGGGACGGGGAACTCGCCGCCGGCCTGGAAGTAGCTGGGCCGCCCGTTGCTGGCGACCTGCACCGGCTCGCTGAGGACCTTCAGCAGTCGTTCCTCCCGCAGCGCCCGCACGAACGCCTGAAAGACGCCGGAGCTGCTGATCACGCCCGCGGCGAGCGTGGGGTTGGAGATCGCGGCCGCCGGGAACTGCAGGCTCGGCGTGCCGCCCAGCGGCAGGCCGGTGTTGCCGGAGCCCACCCCGCCGATGCCCGACAGCGGGACGACGTCGCCCACCGTGCTGCTGAAGAACCCGTCCTCGCCGAACCAGCTGAGGTTGATGCCCATCTCCTGGGCCTTGCTCCGCTGCACCTCCATAAACACGACGTTCAACTGAACCTGCTGCGGGGCGGCGACCCGCATCTGGTTCAGGATGTTCTCCGGCGGAAAGTACTGGCCGGCGACCTCGACGATCTGGGACACCTGCTCCGGCCGGGTGATCCAGCCGCGGAGCACCACGCTGGTGTCGGTCAGGCCGTAGACCTCCACGGCGGTGCCTGGGAACAGCCGATCGACCGCGGCCTGCAGAGCCCGGGCGTCGGCGGTGACGAGCACCTCGATGGAGAACGTCCGCTGATTGCCGTCCTCGTCCACGGCCAACAGGTCGACCTGGGTGACGCCGGGGCTGGCGGCGTAGAGCCGCAGGGAGGCGTTGTCCTCCGCGGTGACGGTGACGACGTTCTCGTCGAACCCGCCGGCGTCCGTCCATTTCATGCCCGGCGGCAGCAGGATCCGCTTGGCGTAGGTCTTGACGATCTCGGTCTTGGTGCGGGGCCCGGAAAGCCGCACGACCGATTCCGTCGCGGCGCCCGCGGGGGCCTCCGCGGGTTCGGCGGTCGCCAGTCCCGGCGTCGCCTCGCCGATCGCCTCCGCCGCGGGGGCGGGCGGTCCGCCGCCGTCCTGGGCCCACCCCAGCGCCGGCACGGCCAGCAACGCCCCGGCGCCGAGGAATCGTCGCCAACGAGCGGACCGCCGGAGCGCGCGGGGGACGGCCGAACCGGACTCCGCGCACCCCGGGGCGATCGGGCGGGCGGTGCGAACGACAGGCATCGGGCGGCTCCGGGGGGAGTGGCGGCCCCCGGCCGACCGGGCCCTGCGGGCGCGGTCCGGTCGTACGGGCAGGGGCGGTCGTGACGGTTCATCGGCCGACCGCCCCCCG
>NZ_JBINJD010000127.1:0-14461 GCF_043951915.1 Alienimonas sp. DA493
CCCCGCGTCTCCCGGGACGGTCCGCACAGCGGACCCTACGGGTCTGACGGCAACGCCTCCCGGGCCCGCCAGGCGCGGAGCAGACCGACGAGCAACAGGATCTGGGCCCCGACGAAGGCGGAGAACGAGCCGACGATCAGGGCGGCGCCGACGATCTCCGGGCCGTCGTTCAGGATGTCCGGGCCGCCCGTCAGTTCGTTGTAACCGCTGACGAGCGGGATCACGGTCCCGGCGACGCCGCAGAGGCCCGCCGCGACGATCGACCGGCGGCCCGGCCCGCGACGCCGCGCGGCGAGGACGACCAGCCCGACGTAGCTGAGGGCCACGACGACCATGAACGAGAAGATCCCGGCTTGATAACTCACGGGACGTCCCTCCCGGTCGACGGGGCGGCGGCCGGACCGGGAATCCGCGGGCGCAACGCCCGGGAGGCGGCCCAGGCGGACAGCCACACGCTGACCAGCCAGGGCGCGGCGATCAGAACCTGGATCCAGCCCCGATCGTTCAGCCACAGGGCGGCCCGCGGGGCGACCATCTCGACCATGATTTGCAGGAGCACCGCGACCGGGAACAGCAGCCCGGCCAAGGCGGCCAGGGCGGCGCTGAGTCCGCCGGGCGTGTTCCAGCGCCATCGCCGGATGCCCGCTGCGGCCAGTCCGGCGGTGGCGACGAGCCACGCCAGAAAGACCGCGGGCATCACGATCTGGAAGAGGGTCATCACCGACATCGCCCCAATTTACCGGGGTTGCGGCGGCCGCCGGGGAGAATCCCGAGGAAACTTTGCGCCCGGGGTGAATCCGGCTTGAGCCGAACCGCAAAGGGTCCGATTGGACAGGAGACGACCCGCCGCGCCGGTTCTGCCGCCTCGTGCGGTTACGCCGGGACGGCGGGTTGGGACGCGGCTCCGGCCGGACGCCTTTCGACTGCGGTCGGCCCCACGCGGGTTGACCGGATTCGACCGGGCGACCTACGACCGAAGCCGTTCCCCCCGCCGAGCGTCCGCCCCCGCGAAGTGCGGGGACGGTGCGCCCGTCGGGGTCGCTCGAGTTCCCGTTCCACGTACGTTTTTCGAGCCGTTCCCGCCGGCCGGCGGATCGCAGCGACGCGACCCGCCCCGGCACTCGCCCCTTCCGGCCGACCACTCACCCACCGCATCGCCGCCCCGCCCGGGCCGCTCCGATTTCCGGTCCCCCAGTCGGGGACGGGGAGCCGGTCGCCGGGGCTCCGGCGGAGGCGGCGCGGCGGGCCGCCCGGGGCGCGGCGCTTCCCTGTCAGACCCTGACACGATTCCCCACAAGGAGGTTGGACCGTTGGCCAGACGCATCGGACTCCTCGCCGGGTCCACAGCGGCGGTGATCGCCGGACTGTGGCTGGCGAATGCCAAGCCGCTCGCAGAGCAGATGACCGCGGCGGTGGACACCGCCGCGAGCGCCTCGCCGGCGGATCAACTCGCCGCCGGCTTGCTGCTGCTCAAAGAGGGGCAGCACGCCGCCGCCCAGAACCGGCTGGCCCTCGCCGCCCGCGGCGAGGCCCAGTTGACGCGTGAGCAACAGCTTTCGCTGAACGAGGCGCTGCGGCGCCTGCAGGACGTGGACCCGTTCGCGGCCCACAACACGGACGGCGCCGCGGAGACCGCGGCGCTGTTCCTGGAGGAAGCCCGCGCCGCGGTGCAGCGGGGCGACAAGGCCGCCGCCCGCAAGCTGGCCGCCGCCGCCGCCGCCTTCGGGACGGACTGGCCGGACGGCGCCGGCCCGGACGCGCTGCTCGCCGCGCTCGGCCCGGACGAAGCGAAAACGAGCGGCGGGGAGATCCTGCCGGACGAGTTCGCCGCGATGGACTTCGGCGAGTTCGCCCCGGCGCCCGCCGCCGCCCCGGCGACCGACGGCTGGGGCTCCCCGACCCCGGCGCCGAACAGCGTCGAGGGCGGGTCCACCAAAGCCGCCGCGATGCAGCTGCTGGAGCAGGCCCGCGTCGACCTGGACGCCGGCCGCTACGAGGACGCCCGCGCCCTGGCCCTGGAAGCGTGGGAGCTCCACGCCGATTGGGACCTGTTCGCCGCGGACAGCCCGGACCGGATCCTGAGCGAGGTCGCCGCCCGCACCAAGACGGTGACCTTCACCCCGAAGGCCGCCAAGAAGCCGGCCGCCCCGGCGCCGACCGAGGACGAGCTGGCCCGCGGGGCCGCCGCCGACGCCCTCGCCGCTGCCCGGGCCGCGCTGCGGGCCGGCGAGTTCGAACAGGCCGAGGCCTACATCGGCGCCGCCGAGGAAGCCGGCGTGGCGTTCGACCTGCTGGACGACACCCCGGACAAGGTGCGGGCTGAACTGGCCGCCGCCATGACCGCCGCCCAGTCCGGCGGCCCGCAGCCGGCCGCCGGCGCGGTCAGCAACGCCGCGTACGACATGGACTTCGACGCCACCTTCGGCGTCACCCAAACCTCCGCCGCGGCCCCCGCGACGGACGAGCAGCCGGAGGCGGTCTCCACCGCCGCGGACGACTCCCCCTTCGCCGCCCCGCCGGTCGACCCGTTCGCCTTGGCGGCCCAGGACGACGAGGTTCCCGCCGCCGAGCCGACGCCGGCCCCGGCCGGGCCGACCGCCCGTCAGAAGTACGACGAGGGCATGGCCGCCCTGAAAGCCGGCGACCGCAACGCGGCGCTGGAGGCGTTCCTCGCCGCCCATGAGGCCGTAAAGGCCGGCTCCCCGCTGGACCCGTTCCGGGCCGAGCAGATGCAGAGCTTCCTGGTCTCGCTGGCTCCGGCCGGCGGGATGCCGGGTTCCGAGACCGGGGGCGTGACCCCCGCCGCCGCCGTGAACCCGGCGCCGGCGGTGCAGTCCGCCGCCGTCCCGACCCCCGCCGAGCAGCTGACGCTCGCCAGTCAGGCCGAGAACGTCCGCTTCGACAAGCTGCGGGGCGAGGTGCTGAACGCGATCTTCCGGGCCGAGCGCCTGAAGGAAGCGGACAACGTCACCGAGGCCCGCGCCGTGCTGGACCGCACCAAGCAGAGCGTCGAGACCGCCGAGCTGCGGGACGACCTCAAGGCCCCGATGCTGCGGCACATCGCCAACAGCAGCGCCGCGGTCGAGAGCTACGCCAAGCAGATGGCCCCCAAGCTGGAGCTTGAAGAACGGAACCAGGCCACCAAGGACCTGATCGCCACGGAGCAGGCCCGCAAGATCCGCATCGAGCAGGAGATGTTCGAGCTGACCGAGCGGTTCAACGAGCAACTGCGGAACCGGGAGTTCGTCGAGGCCCTCGCCACGGCGAAGCAGGCCCGCGCCCTGGATCCGGACGCCCCGCACGCGGAGCTGATGGTCTGGAAGGCGAAGTTCGCCCATCGTGAGTTCCAGGGCAAAGCGATCGCCGAGGCCAAGGAAGAGGGCTTCGTCGCCGCGATGACCGCCGTGGACGAGGCGAGCATCCCGTTCGCCGACGACTTCGAGTTCCCCAAGAACTGGGACGCCCTGAGCGCCCGCCGCGGCCTCCGCTACGGCGAGACCGGCGTGGTCGGGGACATGAGCACCCAGGAGAAGATGATCGCCCAGGCGATGACCCGCCCGGTCAGCCTGCACTTCGACAACGCCCCGCTGGCGGAAGTGCTGGCCCACCTGGCGACGCTGGCGGACATTAACATCGTCGCCGACCCGGCGGACGTGGAAGCCGTCGGCGCCGGCATCGACACCCCGGTGACGATCAACGTCGAGGGCGTGCAGCTGAAAAGCGCCCTGAACCTGATCCTGGAGCCGCTGGACCTCGGCCACGTCATCTCCGACGACGTGCTGAAGGTGACCAACCGGAACCGGATGGGCGGCCAGCTGATCACCAAGCCGTACCCGGTGACGGACCTGGTCGTGGCGATCAAGAACTTCGGCGAGCACGGCGGCGTCGATCCGATGGCGAAGGGCGGCGCCCAAGCCGACCCCTTCGGCGCCGGCGGCCTGGGCGTGGGCAACTTCAGCGTGCCCGCCGTGGGCGGCGTGCAGCCGAACGTGGACCTCTCCGGGGCCATCGTGGACCCGGTGACCGGCGGCCGCATCGAGAGCCGCGTCGAGGGCGACAGCCGTCGGATGCGGTTCGAGGAACTGGCCGAGCTGATCCGGACCACCGTGGAGCCGGAAAGCTGGGAGATGCTGGGCGGCCGCGGGACGCTGCAGACCAGCGAAACCACCCTGGCCCTGGTCGTGCGTCAGACGCAGGCCGTGCACGAGCAGATCGCCGAGCTGCTGACCCAGCTGCGGCGTCTGCAGGACCTGCAGGTGGCGGTCGAGGTGCGGTTCGTGACGGTGACCGACGAGTTCTTCGAGCGGATCGGCATCGACTTCGACTTCGACGTGCAGGATGTCCTGGGCGCCGGCCCGATCGACGCCAGCCCGTTCGGGGCGATCGATACCGTCTCCCCGGCGGAACTTGGCGCCACCCCGGGAGCGCTGACGCCCGGGACCGCCCCGTTCTTCCCGAACTTCCAGCTGCCGGTGCTCCCGCCGCTGCAGGAAGGTGGCGCCACCCCGTACCCCTTCCCGAGCGGCTCTTCGCCGGGGGAATACTTCGACCCGCCGCCGGGCCGCGACCTCCGCGACCGCGACGACTACAGCGACGGGTTGGTCGTGGGTATGGACGGCAGCGAGGCGACCGGCGCCACGGGCTTCCGCCAGGACCTGGACATCCCCTTCGAGCAGGGCAGCTTCGCGGTCGGCGTGCCGGACTTTGTCGCCGGCGACCTGAGCCTCGGGATGAACGTCGGCTTCGCCATCCTCAGCGATATTGAAGCCTTCTTCTTCATCAACGCGGTTCAGAGCGACAGCCGCAACAACCTGATGTTCGCCCCGAAGGTGACCCTGTACAACGGTCAGTCGGCCACGGTGATCAACCAGACGCAGGTCCCCTTCGTGGCCTCGCTGACTCCGGTGGTCGGCATCGGCGCCGTGGCGTACCAGCCGGACGTCCAGCTGATTTCGGAGGGAATCTCCTTGACGGTGACCGCCGTTATCAGCGCCGACCGCCGGTTCGTCCGGCTGACGGTCAGCCCGCAGTTCACCAACGTGATTGACATCTTCAGCTTCACGTACGCCGGCGGCGCCGGCGGCGGCGGCGGTGCGGCCGGCGGCGCCCTGGGCAACGCGGGCGGCTTCGGCGGCGGCGGCGGCTTCGGCGGCGGCGGCATCGGCGGCGGCATCGGCGGCGGCGGCATCGCAGGCTTCGGCGGCATCGGCGGCGGCGCCGTCGCCCAGAACGCCCTGCTCCAGACCCTGCCCCAGCAGGTCACCGGCATCGGCGGCGTCACGGGCATCGGCGGCCAGGTCGGCGGGTTCCAGAACCTGACGATTCAGCTCCCGCTGCAGGAGGTCGTCACCGTCAACACCACCGTCTCCGTTCCGGACGGCGGCACGGTGCTGCTCGGCGGCATCAAGCGGCTCCGCGAGGGCCGCAACATGGCCGGCGTGCCGATCCTCAACAAGCTGCCGTACGTCTCCCGGTTGTTCAAAAACACCGGCGTGGCCCGTAGCACGGAGTCCCTCATGCTGATGGTCACCCCCCGGATCATCATCCTGGAGGAAGAGGAGGAACTGCTCGGCATCGAGATCTAGTCCCCCGGGACGGGCTCTCGACCCGACAGTTCAGAACTGATCGCGCCGCCGCGGGGCTCCCCCGCGGCGGCGTTGTTCGTGCGCCCGTCACGCCGAGCCCCCGCGGAGGCTCGGCGTTACGCTGAGCGGATGCCCGACACCCCCACGAATCTGACCGCTCAAGCCGTCGCCGACGTCTTCGCCCGGGTGCGGTGCGGCTATCCGCTGCTAGCGCTGGACACGCCGGAGGAACGCCGCTGGGTCGACGCCCTGTCCGCCGCCGCCGACGCGGAGGGGTATTCCGTGACGACGTGGAGCGCCGCGGACAAGGGCTTCAACATGGTCGGCCACCTGCGGGCGCTGCGGGACGACCCGCCGTCCCGCACGTTGGTCCTGCTGTTCGACGCCGGCCCGTACCTGACCAACCCGACGCGGGCCCGCCTGTTGCGGGAGGCCCTCCCGGGGTTGGCGGAGCGGCAGTCCGCCGCGCTGCTGATCGCCCACCGCACGCCGCTGCCGAGCTCGTTGGAGAGCGACGCGGCGACCGTCGACCTGCCCCAGCCGGGCTCGGAGGAGCTGACCGAGGACCTCCGCGCCGCCGCGGCCGCCGCCGGTCGGGACGCCCCGGACGAGGCCCTCACGACCCGGCTGGTGAACGCCGCCCGCGGCCTGACCCGCGAAAGCGCCCGCCGGGCGTTCACCCTGGCGCTGTCCGACTCCGCCGGCGGGGACGATCCGCTGGCGGCCGTGGTGAACGAAAAGCGCCGGCTGGTCAGCGGCGGCGACCTGCTGGAGTTTCGCGGGCTGGACGAGTCGGCGGACGCGGTCGGGGGCCTGCAGAACCTCAAAGAGTGGCTCGCCAAGCGGGCCGCCGCCTTCAGTCCCGAGGCCGCCGCCCGCGGCGTGCCGGCCCCCCGCGGGGTGTTGCTATTGGGCGTGCAGGGGTGCGGCAAGAGCCTGACGGCCCGCGTGGCGGCCCGCATCCTCGGGTTCCCGCTGGTCCGGCTGGACGTCGCGGCGCTGCTGGCCAGCGAGCAGGGCGAGAGCGAGAAGAACCTCCGCCGGGCGCTGGCCAGCGTCGCCGCGATCGCCCCGGCGGTGCTCTGGCTGGACGAGTTGGAGAAGGGCTTCGCCGGCGCCGTGGGCGAGGGCGGCGCCAGCGAGGCCGCGGTCCGCCGGATGACCGGCACGCTGCTGACCTGGATGGAGGACCGTCCCGCCCCGGTGTTCGTCGCCGCCACCGCCAACTCCGTCGACGCCCTCCCGCCGGAGTTGCTCCGCCGCGGCCGGTTCGACGAACTATTCTTCATCGACCTGCCCAACGAATACGAGCGGCGGGACATCCTCCGCGTGCACCTGACCCGCGGCGGGCAGGACCCGACGGGGTTCGACGTGGAGGAACTCGCCGAGGCCGCCGAGGGTCACAGCGGCGCCGAGCTGGCCCAGGCGGTCACCACCGCCCTGATCGACGCCCACACCGACGGCCGCACCCCGACCCAGGCGGATCTCAAACGGGCGATCGAGGAGACGGTCCCGCTGAGCGTGACCATGGAGGACCAGATCTTCGCCCTGCGGGAGTGGTGCCGGACCCGCACCCGGCCCGCGACGCCGGACAGCCGCGTGCTGCGGATGATGGACCAGGAACGCAGACGCGGCGGCGACGCCGAGGGCGAGGCCGGCCCCGACGGCCCCGCCTGGGGGCGCCTCGCCGCCGGGGGACAGACCCGGGCGGCGATCACGGAGTTCCTCGCCGCCAAGGACGGAGCCACCTTCCCGACGCTCTGCGAAGCCTTGGCGCCGTACGCCCCGGTCGCCGGCCCGCTGGCGCTGGCGCTGAAGGCGCATCCGACCTCCGTCGTCTGGGCCGGGCTGGACGAGACCTTCGCCGCGGAGATCGCCCGGCTGGTGGAGAACCGCCGCGTCTACCTGCACCCCGCCGACGCCGACGACCACCCGCCCGGCACGGCCCCGAAGCTGCCGATCTTTCAAGACGACGGCGACGAGGCGACGCCGCCCGACGGCCCGCACTGGCGGCCGGTCGTTCTGAAAACGCTCCCCCGCCCCGGCGCCCCGGCCGAATTCGCCCGCCTGACCCGGGTGCGACTGGCGAAGAAGTGACCGGCCGGGCCGCCTCGGCGGCGCCGGTCCGCTAGACCTTGTCGTTCCCCCGGCGATCATCTTTGCGGATTGAACCGGACCCGCGAACCGGCATCCCCCCGCTTCCGCAAAGCCGCTAGGGTTCGCGGTCCCGTCCCCGCGTCCCGCCCGACGCCGATGTCCGACACCGACTCTTCCGACGCCTACGTCCCCGCGCCCGCGCCGCCCGACGCGCTGCTCTCCTGCGAGGGGTTGGTGAAAACCTACCGCGGCGGCAAGAAGGCCGTCCGGGGGATCGACTTCTACGTCGGCCGGGGGGAGATCGTCGGCCTGCTCGGCCCGAACGGGGCGGGCAAATCGACCACCTTCCGGATGGCCTGCGGGCTGACGGTGCCGACCGAGGGCC
The DNA here is from genome assembly GCF_043951915.1 of Alienimonas sp. DA493. Lineage (NCBI taxonomy): Bacteria > Pseudomonadati > Planctomycetota > Planctomycetia > Planctomycetales > Planctomycetaceae > Alienimonas > Alienimonas sp. DA493. The sequence continues at coordinate 8,068 of NZ_JBINJD010000127.1, forward strand.
GCGTGTTCCTCGGCGGGACCGACGTGACCACCTGGCCGCTCTACCGCCGGGCCCGCCGCGGGATGGGCTATCTGCCGCAGGACGACAGCGTCTTCAAGAAGCTGTCCGTGGAGCAGAACCTGTTCGCCGTGCTCGAGTTCCAGTCGATCACCAAGGCCGCCCAGCGGAAGCGGGCCACGGCCCTGCTGGAGCAGTTCGGCCTGGACGACAAACGCCGCCAGACCGCCGGCACCCTCTCCGGCGGCGAACGCCGCCGGCTGGAGATCGCCCGCTGCCTGGCCTCCAAGCCGGACCTGATCCTGCTGGACGAACCGTTCACCGGCATCGACCCGGTTACGATTCACTCCATCCAGGACATCATCCGCGACCTGCGGGACTGCGGCATCTCCATCCTGCTGACCGACCACCGGGAGCGGGAGACCCTCACGATCACCGACCGCAGCTACATCGTCTGCGAGGGGAAGGTGATCGTCGGCGGCACCGCCCGCGAGGTGCTTTCCAATAAAGAGGCCCAGGAGAAGTACTTCGGCGCCCGCTTTGACGCCGGCAGCATCCTGGAGGGCCGCGACGCCTTCGACACCCCCCGCCGAACCGCCGCCTGAGCGGCGCCGAGCCAGCCGGAGGCCGCCGGACGGCCAGCGGCTGGCCGCTCCGGAACCGGCGCCTGACTGCTTGCCGGCCACCGTTCAGTCCGGATCCGGATCGTCTCCCCGATCTCACGGGGACCGCCCCGGACGGGAGGACGGGGGAACCGCCGGATCCGCGACAAATGGCCGCAGCGCGTCGGGAAAGCCGGAGAAATCAGGGAAATCGGCCCGAGAATCGCGTGGATTGCCTGATGATTCGGCTGTTCCGCTGTGGCAACAGGCACTATAACCAAGACGCTCGCCTTGCGGTTTCGGCCGCTCCTTCGGGGGAAGTCGCGTTTATGCCCGCTATTTCCGTTCGCTCCGCAGCCGGCTCCGCCGGCCGTCCGCGACGCCCCACCGCGATCCCGGCCGTTTGCCGGGGCTGGGACGTCGGGGAGGGCGAGACCCAGGTGTCGATGACCGCGGCGCTGGCCTACGCCTGCCGCTGTTCCCCCTCGCCGCCCAGCGATCCCGACGCCGGCCCGGCGATGAACCTCTACGAGCGGGCCTATCGGGAGGCCGAACGGCACAAGTGGCTCGTCAGCGAACGGCAGGGCTACGACGCGGGGGAGGGGGCGATTCGAGAGTGGTACGCGACGCGGTGGCCGCACTTCTGTCGGGCCTGTCAGTTGCAGCACGTGGCCGGCCGGGTCCGGTGGGACCAGTTCGATCCCGCGACGTTCGGGACGCTTCACGACGCGATCGTCAGCGGAGATTTGCTCGCCGATCGCATTCTCGACCGCATCGACGCCGGTTGGGAGAACCTCCACATTCTGCTGTGGGCCCGCGAATGGGGCCTGCCCATGAAGGCGGTGCTGACGGTGCTGGAACGCATCGACGTCAACCGCGCCCGCCTCGACCCGAACTGCCTGTAGGGCAGACGGTCGCCGCTCGAAGCGCTTCGGGCTCACGGGGAACGACGGCTCCTCAGGCCGCCCCCAGCCGTTCGAACACCACCTCGACCAGCTTCGGGTGCAGGCCCAGCGGGGGACGCACCTCGAACCGCACGCCGGGGTACTGCTCCTCGAACTGCGTGCGGAACTCCTCCAGGTCGCCGGCGACGTGGGTGCCCATGCTGAGGAAGTAGGGCAGCATCCGCACCTCCGTGGCGCCCCGCTCCACGCACTTCGCCGCGGCGGCGGGGATGTCCGGCTCGGCCAATTCGAGGAAGGCCGGCTCCACGATCTCAAACCCGCCCCGCTCGACCACCTGGGCGGTCAGCCGGTGCAAATCGTCGTTCGCCTCCTGCCGGCGGGACCCGTGGGCGATCAGCAGGGCGGCGCGCATCAATTTCGGATGTGGGATTTGGGATGTCGGATGTGGCCGGGCCTGCCCGTATCGTAGGGGGCGGCCCGTCATATCCCACATTCGAAATTCGACCTCCGCCATTCGCATGCCCCCCCGCGTCGGTCCCTATCTGCTGGAGCGGAAACTCGGCAGCGGGGGGATGGGCACGGTCTATCTCGGCACGCACGCCGAGACCGGCGAGCACGCCGCGGTGAAGATCCTGCCGGCGGCGCTGGCCCGGGAGCCCGGCTTTCGGGAGCGGTTCGCCCGGGAGGTGGAGACCGTCCGCCGATTGAACAATCCGCACATCGCCGGCTACCTCGCCAGCGGGGCCGTCGACGCCGAGGGAAACCTGCTGCCCGAACCGGCCCCGGGGGAGAACGCGGAGCCGGCCGACGACGCCCTCGCCTTCCTCGCCCTGCGGTACGTCGAGGGGGAAACGCTGCTGGTCCGCCTCCGCCGCGAACGCCGACTGTCGTGGCGGGCGGCGGTCGACCTCGGCATTCAGATCTGCGCGGCCCTCAAAGCGGCCCACGACGCCGGGGTGGTGCACCGGGACCTCAAACCGTCGAACCTGATCCTCACCCCGGACCCGCAGGGCGACCCGGCGGGCGTGGGGCACGTCACGCTGGTGGACTTCGGCGTCGCCCAGCTATTCGCCGCCGGCCGGCTGACGCAGACCGGCGGCGTGATCGGCACCGCGGAGTTCATGGCCCCGGAGCAGGCCACCGGCAAGCGGGTCGACAAAAAGTGCGACCTCTATTCGTTGGGGGCGGTGCTGTACGCCTGCGTCTGCGGGGCGCCGCCGTTCCGCGGCAAGTCGGCGGTGGAGGTGCTCCAACAGCATCGCTTCGGCCAGTTCGACGCCCCCCGCCGCTACGCCCCCGACTGCCCGCCGGCCGTGGAGGCGGTCCTCACCGAGCTGCTGGCGAAGTCGCCGGCTGACCGCCCCGCCGACGCCCGGGTCGTCTCCAACCGACTCTCCGCGGCCGTCCGGCGGGAGGACTACGCCGCCGGAACTCTCGACGGGGAGTCAAAGGAGCCGGGCGGGGAGTCCGCGGGAGTCGGGCGAGAGACGGCGGGAGAGTCCGTCCCGCTGCCGGACCGGCCCACCCGCCCCGCTGCCGACGAGCCCGCCGCTCACGAGGGAGGCGAACCGGCGTCGACCGCCCCCGGGATGGGGGGAGCGACGGTCGAGCGGTCGCTCGCCGGCACGTCGCTGCACGGGGCCGCGCTCTCGCAGGAGGACGCCGCGGGCGCGGCGGACGAGAACCTCGCTTTTCCCCGCGGCGGCCCCGGCCCGGCGACGATCGTGCGGAACGGCGTGGTGCAGGCGCTGGAAGAGACGGACGAGACCGGTCCGGTCGGCCGGTTCTTCGAGCAGACCTGGGTGCTGGTCGCCGCCCTGGCCCTGCTGGTCGCCGGCGGGGTGCTGTGGTTCGAATTGCAGGCTCCGGTGTTGCCGCCGCCGGGGGAGATGACGGTCGGCCAGCACCTCGCCGCGGCCCGGGCGGCCCTGGAGCAGTCGCCGAGCGCCGCGTGGATGCGGGCGCGGGACCGTCACCTCACGCCGCTGCTGGCCCCCGAGGGGATCGAGCGGATCGAGGAACGGAGCGCGCAGGCCGACAACCCGGGCGAACCGCTCACGCCGGAGGCCCGGGCCTACACGCTGGAGCAGGCCCGCCGGATGGCGGACCGGGTGCGGCGGTACGAACTGGAGACCGCCGCCCGCCGCCCCACGCTGGCGGGCCCGCCGGCGAACGAGTCGGAGCGGTTCCTCCGCCTCGCCGCTCACCAGACGCTGAACGGCGACCGCCCCGCCGCCGCCCGGACGCTGCGGCACTTCCTCGCCGCTACCTCGGCCGCCGAGACCGACGCGCGGCTGGCCCAGAACCGCCGGATCGCCGAGTCGATGCTGAACGACCTCGCGGTGCCCCCGCCGGCGGTCTCCGCGATGGCGGACCGGGCCCTTGATGACGCCCGGGCCGCCGCCGAGGCCGGCGACCCCGCCGCCGCTCGCCGCGTGCTGGACGGGCTGATCGGCCTGTACGCCGACGACCCCGCCGCCGAAACGCTGTTGCAGGACGCCCGCGTCCTGCGGCGCTCGCTGGAGCCGGCGTCGATGGAGCAGGACGCCGCCGGCCGCTAGCCTGCCCCGGACCTTCCCGACGGCCCCCTCCGGCGACTCCCCCGCGATGCCCCTTTCCGATCACATTCGCGACGTGCCGGACTTCCCCAAGCCGGGGATCGTCTTCAAGGACATCTCGCCCCTGCTGGCGAGCCGGGAGGCGACGCGGGAGGCGGTCCGGGCGATGGCCGAGCCGTACCGGGCGAACCCGCCGGAGGCGATTTTGGCGGTGGAGGCCCGCGGGTTCCTGTTCGCCGTCCCGCTGGCGATGGAACTGGGCTGCGGAGTCGTGCTGGTCCGCAAGCCCGGCAAGCTGCCGGCGGCAACGACCGCGGTGGAGTACGCCCTGGAATACGGGAACGACATGCTCGAGATGCACGCCGACGCCCTCACCAAGGGGCAAAAGGTGCTGATCGTGGACGACGTACTCGCGACCGGCGGCACCGTCGCCGCCTGCGCCGACCTCGCCCGTCAGACCGGCGCCGAGGTGATCGCCGCCGCCTTCCTGATCGAACTGACCTTCCTGAACGGCCGCGACAAACTCGGCGACCTGCCGGTCTCCGCGGCGATCACATATTAATTCCCGCTCCACCGACGTGGCCGCTCCACCGCGATACAGGAAGGCGGCCGCTCTGGCGGCGGTCGTGCTGGCGACCGGCCTGGGCGGGTGCTGGCTGCGAGCGAATCAGGTCGAGGCTCGTTTCAGCCGCACCGTTGCGGCGTTGGGGGCCGACTTTCACGGAGGGCTCACGCCGCCGTTCGGGTTCTACTCGGAACACTACGTCGGCTTCCCTCCGTCTCGAGGGGCTTGGACCGATGAAGAGGTGACGCGATTCGTCACGGCCGCCGATCCCCTTTGGGACAAGACGATTACCGTGCAGGCGCCCGGCGACCAACTCACTCCTGCTCAAATCGGGATGATGCTTCGACCGACCTCCGTCCGCTCCGTCCGGACCGCGGGCGGTTGGTGGTCGCGGGATGGCCGGAGGGCGGTGAAGTATCGAGCCGTCGACTGAACGACGCGAAGAGCGGGTCGTCGCGTTCAGCGTGACGCCGCGTCCGCCCGGTTGCGGGTGATGAACCCGAGGCCGACCCCGACGATCCGCACCGCCGTGCCGCCGCGGTCGCCCTTCACCACTTTTGCCGTCACGGGGCCGGCGGGCGGCTTGTCGGAGCGGTACAGCAGCACGGTCCGCGGGTAGTGCAGGCCCTTGCTGTGCTCGTGATAGAGCTGGACGGTCTTCGGCTCCTCGCCCGGCACGCTCACCTCGACGGCCCCGGCGTCCGGCCCGGCGAGAACGAACAGGCCGAGGGCGGTGAACGGCGCCGCGGCCGGGTCGAAGGTCAGCGTCGCCCCCGGGTCGGTCGTGTAGAGCAGCGGGTCCCGCTCGAACCGGCTCCGACTGGAGCCGGGGAGGGCGTCCCAGTCCGGCTGACCGGTCTGCCAGCCGTCGCCGACCGTGATCCCCTCGCCCAGGGCCGCCGGGGCCCGCAGTTCCGCCCGGTCCACGGCGTCCGGTCGCAGCGGGCCGGCTTCCGGCACGTCTCGCTTTTCCAGATTCCGCCGACGTCGGGCAACGCGGTCCCGCTCCCCCCGCCGCTGCGGGACCGTGGAGCGGGCGATCGCTTCGAGGATCATGTCGGCGGCCAGTTGATGCCCGACAGGGCCGGGATGCGTGCCGCCGTACTGCTCCCAGGTGAGCGTGCCCTCGTCGATCCGCCGGGCGACCTCCGCGGCGACGTTCACGCTGGGAATGTCGTACCGCTCCGCGACCGCTTCGTGGGCGGCGACGCTGATTGGGTCCTCGCCCGACCGCAGCTTCTCCACGATCGCCGGGTTCGGGAAGTGGACGAACATTCGCTCCAAAATCGCGCTCGACGGGGGGCCGGCGGGCATTCGGGCGACTCCCTCCATCCCCCAACCGGCCTCGCCGGCGGGAAGCTTCTCATCCTGATCGTCGTTCACCGCGGCTTCGGCGATGAGAAGCGTGACGCCCGCGGCCGCTCTCCCGTCGACCGAGATGGCGTCCCGCGCCCGGAACACGCCGGTGGTCGACCCGGTGCTGGAGATCCCCGCGTTCACGAACGTCCATTCGACCTGTGGATACCGCTCTCGCAACCCCTGCTCCACGAGCGGCCGGTAACCGGCACCCTCCGTGATGCTCCCGCCGAGAAACACCACCCGCACCGCTCCCCGCTTCTCGAGCATGACATGCGTCCACGGCAGCCCCCCGCGGACGTGCAGCCACGCGGGGTCCTCCTCGGAACCGCCGCCGGCCGCGGGGGCGACGGACAGCAGGGCGATCAGCAGCGGGATCATCGAGCGGCCTTCCGGAAACGGGAGCGTCCC